>NZ_CAXBOC010000648.1:0-2476 GCF_963976465.1 uncultured Cyclobacterium sp.
TTACCAACAATAGCCAAAGAAACTGCAGAGACGTAGTAGCCAAATTAAGCCGTATGGGAATCAATGTGCAAGAAAAGCATATTTTCACCTGCGCAATAGCCACAGCAAGATACCTGGCTTCACAAAAACCCAACGGAACAGCCTATGTTATTGGAGAAGGCGGTTTACTTACCGCCCTTCACAGCAACGGGTACTCCATCGTCGACGATGCACCGGACTATGTAGTCATTGGAGAAGGAAGGACAATCATGCTTGAATCGGTTGACAAGGCAATAAACATGGTAATGAATGGTTCAAAACTTATCGCCACCAACCTGGACGCCTACTGTCCAAGCTCCAATAACTCAATCCGTTCCGGATGCGGCGCATTCGTATCGATGATAGAAATGGCCACAGGCAAAAAAGCATTTAGCGCAGGAAAACCCAGCCCTGTAATGATGAGAATCGCCAAGGCAGAACTAGGCACACACTCAGCCAATACCATTATGGTAGGAGATACCATGGAAACAGATATACTGGGAGGCGTACAAATGGGATTTAAAACAGTGCTGACCTTAACCGGATCCACTAGCACCGAAGACCTTGATTCTTACGCCTATAGACCTGACCATATCATCTCTAGCATACAAGAATTGAACGACCCGATGGTCATGGAAAAAATCATCCATGGAGAACTGGTACTTCAGTAAAAAATCATTATGTAGGTAAAAAAATATAAAACCTAAGCCAAAACGCAGCACAAAGGTAACGCTATAGATGGCGTTACCTTTTTTTAACCCTAGACAAAAAAAAGCTATGAAATAAAATTTCATAGCTTTAGTCAATTAACAATAAACCCAAAATAACCTGCTGTAGGAAAAGGAGTCGAACCTCCACGGAGCAGTTAGGAAAAATACGAGCTCTATATTTTCTTTATCTTGTGATCCCCACCCCCAAAAGAAGAGGGCATGTCTACCAGTTTCATCATCCTACAGTATACAATAGCAGCAGACCTTCTGACTACCACCCAAAGACCTTTTGTCTTTATTTGATATTTCAAAGGTAATAAAAAGATTATAAAATTAAAATTTCATCAATAAAAACGGATGATTATTACATTATTTTTATTTTCACACTGTTTTTTATAGATAATACTCAAACCAACTCTGGCTAAGTCGCATATTTTTAGAAAAATGACAATAATAAATACGAAATACGCATTTACAAGTTGTAATTTAACCCTAATAATTATCTTTTAACGTAAATTACAGTAAAATAGGTTTAAATATAACCCTATATATTGTGCTTATGCATTTTTCAGGAACTAATCCCCCAGATGAGTCTTTGATGAATCTATGACCAAGTATTTTAATTCCTCAAGCTCATTAGGAGTTAAATCTCGCCATTTCCCTCTTGGCAGGTCTAGCTTTATATTCATGATCCGGACCCGCTTCAACGCCACAACTTTATACCCCAAATAATCACACATCCTTCTTATCTGTCGATTTAAACCCTGCGTAAGAATAATCCTAAATGTATCTTTCTTCATTTGCCGCACTTGACACTTTTGCGTTACTACCCCTAAAATAGGAACGCCATTGCTCATTTTTTCTAAAAAATCTCCTACAATGGGCTTATTAACCTTTACTATGTATTCTTTCTCATGAGAATTGCCTGCCCTCAAAATTTTATTCACAATATCTCCATCACTCGTTAATAAAATAAGTCCTTCGCTAGGTTTATCTAATCTACCTATATGAAAAATCCTTTGCGGATGGTTTATATAATCCACAATATTGTCTTTTTGGCTGGTGTCAGTCGTACAAACAATCCCTACCGGCTTATTGAAAGCAATATAAACAGGTTGTTCCTTGGGAGCACTTACCAATTCACCATCCACACGCACCTCATCCCCGGGAAGTATCTTGGTGCCCATTTCCGGAACTTTGCCATTGATTGTTACCCTATCTGCGGCAATCATCCGATCCGCCTCTCTTCTGGAGCAAAAACCAATTTCACTTAGGTACTTGTTAATCCTGACTTCATTTTTAACCATCCTTCGTTTTTTATTAAGGCCACATTTCTTCTATCACTTCTGTATAGAATGTTTTAAGACTCATTCCTACTGCTTTCACTTGCTGAGAAATCAAACTTGTTTCCGTTTGACCCGGTACTGTATTGATTTCAATAAAATAGAATTTATCCGTCTTGGTTTCCAAGAAATAATCCATTCGAACTGCACCTTTACAATTCAATGTTTGGTAAACCTTTTCGGCAATTTGCTTCACCCGAGCTACATCTCTTTCATCCATCCTACCAGGAGTAATTTCTTCTGAAACTCCGGGTTGGTATTTGGCCTCAAAGTCAAAAAACTCTTTAGAACTGATAATTTCAGTAGAAGGAAGCACTACGATCTTGCCATTCGTTTTATATATCCCAATAGAGAATTCCCTTCCACTTACAAACTCCTCCACTATCACCTGCCCATCTTCCTTAA
>NZ_CAXBOC010000649.1:0-2473 GCF_963976465.1 uncultured Cyclobacterium sp.
TCAGGCAATCCTTTTATAACTGCTCCCAATAAATTTGAATCTTTGGCAGCCCATGATGCCATAGTAGAGACCCATGGAGCTTTGAAACAATTGGCCGTAAGCCTGATGAAAATTGCCAATGATGTCAGGATGTTGTCTTCAGGCCCTCGATCCGGGATTGGTGAAATCTTGATTCCTGAAAATGAACCGGGATCATCCATCATGCCAGGTAAAGTTAACCCTACACAGGTAGAAGCTATGACCATGGTCTGTGCCCAGGTGATAGGCAATGATACCGCAGTATCTGTTGGTGGTATGAGCGGTCAGTTTGAGCTGAACGTATTCAAACCTATGATGGTAAATAACCTACTTAACTCCGCAAGATTATTGGGTGATGCTTGTGTTTCTTTCACAGACAATTGTGTGGTAGGTATTGCGCCGAATTTTCCTTTTATCAAAAGGCACCTTGAAAATAGCTTAATGCTTGTTACAGCACTTAATCCTCATATTGGCTATGAAAATGCAGCGAAAATCGCTAAAAAAGCCCATAAGGAAGGTACAAGCTTGCGCGAAGCAGCGCTTGATCTTGGCTTATTGACCAACGAGCAGTTTGACGAATGGGTACGTCCTGAAGACATGACAGGAAGTTTGAAGTAAAATTCTTTTTTACTATTATAAAAAGCCCCAACTTGAATTTCAAGTTGGGGCTTTTTATTTAGCTTGTTTAGCCTTTTTATTCGGTCTCAAAATCCGAGGTGGGAATACAGCTACACATAAGGTTTCGGTCACCATAGGCAGCATCTATTCTGCCCACCGCCGGCCAAAATTTATTTTCTTTAACAAAAGGCAGTGGATAAGCCGCTTTTTCTCTGCTATAAGGCATTTCCCAATTGTCTGAGATAATACTTGCAGCAGTGTGGGGCGCATTTTTCAATACATTCACCTGTTTATCTGCTTTGCCTTCTTCAATTTCTCTGATTTCTTGACGTATGGCAATCATGGCTTCGCAGAAACGGTCCAATTCATCCTTAGATTCAGACTCTGTAGGTTCCACCATAAGTGTACCGGGTACAGGGAAAGAAACGGTCGGCGCATGAAAACCATAATCCATAAGTCGTTTTGCAATGTCTTCCACTTCCACACCAAATGCTTTGAATGCCCTGCAATCCAGAATCATTTCATGTGCAGCCCGACCATTGGCTCCGGTATATAGAATAGGAAAATCAGTCCCGAGGCGGGTTTTAATATAATTGGCATTCAAAATGGCAATTTTCGTCGCCTTGGATAAACCCTCTTCGCCCATCATGGCAATGTAAGCATAAGGAATAGGTAAAATACTTGAGCTGCCAAAAGGGGCGGCAGATATAGGGGTAATGGCAGCGGTACCTCCGGTCTTTACATAAGGATTTCCCGGAAGAAAAGGTACCAAATGCTTGGCTACACAAATGGGCCCCATACCCGGTCCACCTCCTCCATGAGGAATGCAGAATGTCTTGTGAAGATTAAGATGACAAACGTCTGCGCCGATCAAACCCGGACTGGTCAGTCCCACCTGTGCATTCATATTGGCCCCATCCATATATACTTGTCCGCCATATTCATGTACAAGGTCACAGATTTCTTTAATCGCCTCTTCAAAGACCCCATGGGTAGATGGATAGGTTACCATAAGGGCAGAAAGTTGGTCTTTATAGGCAGCTGCTTTTTCTTTGAAAGCTGCTACATCAATATTCCCTTTTTCATCACAAGGGACAATTACTACTTTCATTCCCGCCATGACTGCAGAGGCCGGGTTGGTACCGTGGGCCGAAGAAGGAATTAAGACCACGTTTCTAAAGTCTTCATTTCTACTTTGATGGTAAGCACGGATCACCATTAAACCTGCATACTCTCCTTGTGCCCCTGAATTGGGCTGCAAGGAGGTGTCAGAAAAGCCTGTAATTTCACTAAGCCAATTCCGAAGATCTTGAAACATCTCATAATAACCTGCCGCTTGATCCTGGGGTGCAAAGGGGTGTAGCTGCCCAATTTCCGGCCAGGTAATGGGGATCATTTCAGTGGTGGCATTGAGCTTCATGGTGCAAGAACCCAAAGAAATCATGGAGTGAACCAAAGATAAATCCTTGTTTTCAAGTTTTTTCATGTAGCGTAGCATTTCATGCTCAGAGTGGTATTTTTGGAATACCTCATGCTCCAAGAATTTGGATTTTCGCTCTAATTCAGAAGGGATGGTTGCTTCAATTTGACTTGGGATTTCCGGAACTTCAGGTTGTAACCTATTGGTGGATTTGGCAAATACTTCAAAAATTTCAACTACATCCTGTCTGGTTTTTGCCTGATCGAAGCTCAATAGAATATGGCCTTCATCGTACCTGAAGTTTAATTTTTTGGAAACTGCAAAGGCACGGATTTTTTCCATCTGTACTTGATCTACCTTGATACGGATGGTGTCAAAATAAGCCTTATTGATTTGTTCAAAGCCAATCTCACTGAG
>NZ_CAXBOC010000650.1:0-2470 GCF_963976465.1 uncultured Cyclobacterium sp.
ATGTAAGGATCATAAAAGCCAAAACCATTGCCATAGAAGGGCCTTCCGAAACCAAATCCCAAAGACATACCAAACCTTGGCATCAAACCAAAACCTGAGTTGAAACCAAATCCAGGACCAAAGAAAGGATCATACATACCTAATCCTCCAAAACCGTAATAGGGGTTGTACATGCTTCTCATCATCATGGAAGACATTCCAAATCCCATCATTGGGTTCATAAAATAATTATTGGTAACAGACCCACTTCCATTGAAGTTGGAATAATTGTCGTATGCATTTATATTGGGATCATCCGTACCAAATTCAGATTGTCCTTCCGAATCATCAAAATATACAGTTGATTCCTCTGCAGCTGGTACAGCTGAACTTTGATATTTAGCTATGTATTCCGGGTTTACATTTTTGGCGGAAAAATTTTGCACGTCACCGTCAATATCACGGATTTGTTCAATTTCCTTAAAGTTTTCCGGATTATTATTACTTACAGCATATTCAGTTGCAATTCTTGCATCTGATGCCATAAAGTACAAGTTGTCGACTTCCCCACCCATATTGCTGGCTTGGTAGCTGGTGCTACAGGCTGCTAGGCCTAAAATCGCAAATGCACCCACTGTCCGAATTGGATTAAAATTAATCATATTGATATTTAGTTTATTCCTCACCTACTATATACGGGGATATTGCAAGAGGGTTATCATTTTTTAATTTATATTTGTCACAAATCACGATTCTAAGATAAAGAGTTTTTTTATTACAACAAAGAAATAATAATGAGTAAAGGTTTACCGAAACGTAGTGAGGATTATTCCCTGTGGTACAATGAATTGGTTAAAAGAGCAGACTTGGCTGAAAATAGTGCCGTCAGGGGCTGTATGGTGATTAAACCATACGGGTTTAGCATATGGGAAAAAATGCAGGCAGAGTTGGATCGAATGTTTAAAAAAACCGGACACACCAATGCTTATTTTCCATTGTTTATACCCAAATCGTATCTATCCAAGGAGGCGAGTCATGTAGAGGGTTTTGCCAAGGAGTGCGCAGTGGTCACTCATTATCGCTTGAAAACAGATGAGTCAGGCAAAGGGGTTATTGTAGATCCAGAGGCCAAACTTGAGGAAGAATTAATCGTGAGGCCTACCTCCGAGACGGTAATTTGGAGTACTTATAAAAACTGGATTCAATCGTACAGAGATCTGCCTTTACTTATAAATCAGTGGGCCAATGTGGTTCGGTGGGAAATGAGAACACGACTGTTTCTTAGGACTGCAGAGTTTTTGTGGCAAGAAGGACATACAGCCCATGCTACCAAGAAAGAAGCCGAGCAGGAGACATTGCAGATGATGAACGTGTATGCAGATTTTGCAGAGCGGTTCATGGCCATGCCTGTAATCAAAGGAGTGAAAAGTGAAAGCGAAAAATTTGCAGGTGCTGAATCGACTTATTGTATTGAGGCCATGATGCAGGATGGAAAAGCCCTTCAGGCAGGTACATCCCATTTTCTTGGACAAAATTTCGCGAAGGCTTTTGATGTAAAGTTTGCTACTAAAGAAGGTGGCCTGGATCATGTTTGGGGTACAAGTTGGGGGGTGAGTACCCGATTGATGGGAGCCTTAATCATGGCTCACTCCGATGACAGGGGTTTGGTATTGCCTCCAAAGTTGGCACCTATCCAAGTAGTAATCGTTCCTATTTTTAAGAGTGAGGAAGAACTTGCCGAGATTAGGGCAAAAGCACTGGAAATAGTGGATCAACTGGATGAAATTGGAATTTCAGTGAAGTTTGACGATAGGGATACTTACAAGCCCGGGTGGAAGTTTGCGGAATACGAGCTTAAAGGAGTGCCTTTGAGGCTGGGTATTGGTCCAAGGGATCTCAAAAATAAAACAGTAGAAATGGCCCGTAGGGACGATTTTTCTAAAACCTTGGTGAATTTTGAGAAAGAGGATTTGATTGGTAAAATCAAAGAAACACTCGATGAAATTCAATCCGGTATTTATCAAAAAGCCAAAACTTTCACAGAGGAAAAAACAACGGAAGTAGACAGTTGGGATGATTTTGTTGAAACCTTGAACAATAAAGGAGGGTTTGTTTCTGCTCACTGGGATGGTACAGCTGAAACTGAAGAAAAAATTAAAGAAAAGACAAAAGCTACCATTCGATGCATACCTCTAGACCAGGTGGCAGAAGATGGGGAGTGTATACTCACGGGAAAACCTTCTAAAGGCCGGGTGTTATTCGCCAAAGCTTATTGAGGTATTAAATAAAGGTAAGATTTTAGTTGATCTTTAAAGATTGGCTTTATTTTACAGGGTTTTGACAAAAGTGCAACCATCAGCTATTTTGTCAAAACCCATTATTTTATCCCCTGCGCTACATTAAACTTCCTCAATAAATTATTAATTAACCATTTATAATTACTGTCGTCCGAGAACAAAAATAGGTTAAATAAATTAATCTATAAATAGTA
>NZ_CAXBOC010000651.1:0-2458 GCF_963976465.1 uncultured Cyclobacterium sp.
TGAAACCGATAGATGGCCAGCTGGAAACCCTGAAACGGGTTACCTTAATACGGATGGAAGCCCTACCAAAACTGTAATTCTTAATCAGAGAAGAGTTGACGGAGAATACAAGTATTGGAACCTTTCCTTCGGAAAAAGACCCTCAGAAGAGCTCTATGATAGAAAAAAAGATCCCTATGGCTTGAATAACCTTGCCTTGCATCCGGAATACCAAAATATAAAAGAAAGATTGAAAGAGGAGCTGTTCAAGCAATTAAAAGCTCAAGAAGATCCAAGGATCTTAGGAAATGGGGCTGTTTTCGATAATTATGAGTATGCGCAAAAAAGCCAACGAGACTTTTACAATCGCTTTATGAAAGGAGAACCTTTTAAAACCGGATGGGTAAACGATAGTGATTTTGAAAAGGATTTTAAAGAGAAATAATGAAATCAATTAGCTTCATTTTTGTACTATTGGCTTTATTTACTGCCAATTCTTTCATTTATGCCCAAGATAATCGTCCCAATATTATCATGATTATTGCTGATGATATTGGTTATGAGGATTTGGGTAGCTATGGCAACAAGATTGCTGTCACCCCGGTAACTGATAGAATCGCTACTGAAGGAATTAAATTTTCCAATTTCTTTCTAACTACCAGTTCATGCAGTCCTAGCAGGAGTAGTATTATCTCAGGTAGGTACCCACACAATACCGGAGCAGCGGAATTGCATACAGCCATGCCTGAGCAAATCCTTACCTTCCCTGAATTACTTAAAGCCTCAGGATATTTTACCGGCCAATCAGGGAAATGGCATATGGGCTCGGTTCCCCGTAAAGGTTTTGATCTTATTTATGATAAACAGCCTCAAATAGGGCAAGGGGGAGAAGATTATTGGGTTCCTCTTTTAAAAGAAAGACCTAAAGACAAACCATTTTTTCTTTGGTTGGCAGCCTTGGATGCTCACAGACCTTGGGCTGAAAATGATTTCTCAGGAGCGCATAAACCGGAAGATGTTGAAGTTCCACCTTATTTAGCGAATGGAAAGGCCACCAAGCAAGATTTGGCCAATTATTATGATGAGATAACGAGGTTTGATCATTATATAGGATTGGTAGAAGAAGAGGTGGAGCGACAAGGACAATTGGATAATACCATTATATTTATTCTGTCAGACAATGGAAGACCTTTTCCAAGAAGTAAAACAAGACTTATAGATTCAGGTATTAAATCTCCTTTATTGGTTAAATGGCCCAAGGGGTTAAAGGCTGGTCTTGTAGTAGATGCGCTAGTAAGTAGTATAGACCTTGCCCCTACTTTCTTACAATTAGCAGGTGTAAAAATTCCTGATAATTTTCAAGGGAAAAGCTTTTTAACAGTGTTAAAAAACCCTCACATGCCTTTCAGAAATTATGTTTTTGCCGAGCACAACTGGCATGATCAGGAAGCGCATGAAAGAATGGTCCGGACCAAAGATTATTTGTATATCAAAAATAACCGGTCTCAATATGCCAATCCCGGACCTGCAGATTCCAATTCCAGTGATTCCTATGCCGACCTCAAAAAGCTAAGGGATCAGGGTAAATTAAACCCTGCGCAAGCTGATATTTTTGTGTCACCACGCCCATTTGAAGAATTCTATAGAATAGATGATGATGCGTTTCAATTATTGAACAGGGCTACACCTACCGGTGAAAATAAAGCATTGGAGCAATTGAGGAAAGCACTGGAGGTA
This sequence comes from uncultured Cyclobacterium sp., assembly GCF_963976465.1. NCBI lineage: Bacteria > Pseudomonadati > Bacteroidota > Cytophagia > Cytophagales > Cyclobacteriaceae > Cyclobacterium > uncultured Cyclobacterium sp. The sequence goes on from NZ_CAXBOC010000651.1 coordinate 1,717, forward strand.
TGGTCCATTGAAACAGATGATTCTGTTCCCCAAAATCTAACCCAAGATTGGTACGACATAGAAACCGGAAAAGCACTTGACATCACAAGGGAAAGAGGTGAAATGCCGGGAGGTAGCAATGCACTAACTACTACAGACAAAGGACCATTTTAGTAAAATACAAAAATGTACATAAAACCATCTATACTAAATTGTAAGAAGGCATTGTTGCCTTTGCTATTATTTGTTTCTGCTTTGGTTAGCACCTCATGTAAAGAACCCAAATCCGAAGCAAAAATACGTACCATGGATCCCTGGGCATTTCGTTCTGTACTGGATAAAAAGCCCCGAATGCTTACCCTGGCTTTCGATAGCGTAAATTTTGCTGCATATGACCTTGAAAAAGGAGAGTTATACAAGGTTTGGAATGGAGGGGTTACCAAAGAAGGAACTGTATTTACAAATAAAAAAAATATTCAGCCAACCAGCTGGGGAATGCCTTATTTTGAAGAGGGTAAACTCTTCAATCAATGGAAGGTGAAAAATAACGGTCAGATGATACCCGTAAAAGTGGAGTATAAGGGGTATGTAAAATTAAATGAGCAAATTACCTTAAACTTCAAACTGGTAATGCCGAATGAGGAGTCAATTTCTGTGGAGGAACAGCCTGAATTTAGTCTGGCTGAAGATGGCTCAATCGAATTTAAACGAAAGTTTACCATCCATGAAAAATCAGATGATCTGGAAGTTATTTTACATCAAG
>NZ_CAXBOC010000652.1:0-2422 GCF_963976465.1 uncultured Cyclobacterium sp.
CCCGGAAGTCATTGGCAATAAAAAAGGCATTTTATCTCCCGATCTTTGCGGTCCTTTGTACAATCGCATTGAAGCCAAAGCTGGAGGTTTGGCGATTTTCATGAACGGTGCCCAAGGAGGCATGGTAACTGCGGATAACAGAAGACCCGAAGGCAAAGAAGCCGGTGATTGGGAAGAGTGTATCCGCATTGGAGAATTATTGGCAGACCAGGCCCTGGCAATTGTGGACAAAGCGCCTCTGCAAACAGCACCCTTATTGTCTAGCCACTCAAAGGAAATCAAATTACCAGTGACCTCTCCACTGATGAAAATGCTGATAGACCACTCCGAATTAGGATTAAAAGTTTCCGAAGACTATATGCTTAAAACAAGGGTAAATCTATTAAACATTGGCTCTGCCCAAATCCTTACCATCCCCGGAGAGGCACTAGCAAATATTGGTTATTACTTGAAAAGAAAGATGAAAACAGACCAACCATTTTTGTTTGGTCTGACCAATGATGCCTTTGGATATATGCTTACCAAAGTGGATTATAATAGTTTCGAACGCTATGAATACATCAGTAAAACAAGTCTAGGAGAGGAAACTGCTGAGGTCTATATAGAAGAAGCGCTTCAATTGATTGAAGCGAGTCCGGGAGCTGAAAACCAATAATAATAACAAGGGGGCAAATTTAACATCAATCAGAAGTGCTAATCCTGAGCTTTAAGTAGAGAAGCGCGGAAATTCGAGTAGCTTTCTTCAAAACTTAAATTAGCAACATGAGTGCCACAGCCAAAATAATAAAATGGTTTAAGTATCTGTTCTTAGGGACAATGGTGCTTCTTATATTGCTGGTCTTGGTAAAAATCAGCCCGGCCCTTTGGAACCGTTGGGTAACTTACCCAGGCTTGGAACAAGCCAGAAATGAGCTATGGCAAAAATACCGAAAACCACCAGAGGTTATTCCAATGCCATTGTATAAAGGGGCAGTTCATTCCCATACTTTCTGGTCTCACGACAGTCGGGGTTTGCTTCCTGAAATAATGGATGGAGCAAAAAAAGCCGAACTGCAGTTTATTTTCAATTCAGACCACAAACGCAATCAGCTCGACACCTTTCCAAGAGGCTACCAAGGAGTTTATGAAGGCATCATCATAGAGTCGGGCACAGAACATAGGTCCGGCCTGATGATCAGCCCATTTGACAGTACAGTTATTGACTGGAATAGACCTGAAACTGAAATTATCCGAGAGGTAGTAGAAAATGATGGTTTGGCCATTTATGTGCATTCGGAAGATGAACACGATTGGGACAACACGGATTATCATGCCATGGAAATTTACAATATCCATACAGACATGAAGGATGAAGAAAGTATATTGCCTATCCTACTCAATAGGTTAATGAATCCGAAAAAATATACCCATTGGATGTTCAGGGATCTTTATGATGAACAAACGGAAATATTGGCCAACTGGGACCGACTAAACCAAGATCGAAAGATTGTAGGGGTAGCCGGTGTAGACGCTCACAACAATCAAAATTTCAGAGCTAGGTACCTTGCCGATGAGAAAATAGAATGGGTTGGCCCCAATGCAGATACCATTGTAGTGAGAAAGGCCAATTGGTTTGATAAATTGTTAATGGGAGAAGAAGATCAATATGGTTGGGCATTTAAATGGGAGTTGGACCCCTATTTCAACTCTTTTAACCATGCTACCAACTATGTCTATTGCGACACCTTTACCAATGTTAATATTCGGGATCATATTAAATTGGGTCATGTCTTTGTATCCTTTGAAAGTTTGGCCAAAGGGGAAGGTTTTCAATATTTTGCGGTAAATGAAACAGATAGCTTAACCGCTATTTTAGGTGATTCTGTAAGTCTGGCGGCTGCCAATAAATTGAAAGCGCTTTCCCCATTTCCTGTGAAATTTCAGCTTTATCAAAATGGTGAGCTAATAGAAGAGACTGAGGAAAATTACAATTATGAATTTAGGATTCGAGACAAAGGCAATTACCGGGTAGTGGCAAGGCTTGACCTTAAAGAAGAATGGATTCCCTGGATTTATACCAATCCTATTTATGTGTATTGAAACGGGTCTCAAAACTTTAAACAAAAAAGGGTTTAGACATTAATCTAAACCATGGCTTGGACAACATGAGCGCTAACAAAAACACTAATCAATTAAGATTAAAACATTTCAAGTATAGAAAAAGGATGTAAACATGAGGAAGTTTTTTAAGATTACAATGCTCCTTCTTTTTTCACTGTTTGTAGTGGCCTATTTCTATATTCTATTCCCCTTTTGGGGATATCCTTTCAATGCGCAAAGGCATGGTCAATTGCCTTTAACTCCTGCCTGGGCCTTGGAATGCTGGTTGTGGGAAGACGATGTAAATACTGCGGCTTATGTTGATGAACTATTAGAAGGTTAC
>NZ_CAXBOC010000653.1:0-2420 GCF_963976465.1 uncultured Cyclobacterium sp.
GCTATAAAGCATCTGTAGAGAAGTCTGGCTTGGCTGTTTTCTCAGAAATATTTTACCCTAAAGGTTGGAAAGCATTTGTAGATGGGCAGGAAACACCTATTTTAAGGGTGAATTATTTATTGCGAGGACTTGTACTCCCTGAAGGAGAGCATACAGTGGAAATGCGTTTTGAGCCAAGTGCTTATTATAACTGGGAAATGGTAGCTGTGATCGTACAATATTTAGTCGTCTTATCAATACTTTTTGCTGTATACAAAAATATGAATTCCAAACGAGACCTTACTGACCAAAATGACTAAAGACGTTGCCCAATTTTATGATCAATTTGCCAATCAGCAAATCAAAACAGGAGTAAACTCCAGGCACTTGAGTATTATTTCTAAACTAAAAAAAGCCGGACTCCAACCGAATCATAGCGTATTGGAAGTGGGGTGTGGAATTGGTACAGTCAGTCAGTTAATTGCAAAAAACACCCCTAAGGGGGAAGTGCTTGCTGTGGATATCAGTCCAGAAAGTGTTGAGCAGGCAAAATCCATTTGGAAAGGTTTAGACAACCTTCGTTTTGAAGTGTCTGATATGAAAAATTTTCACAAACCAGACCTACTTTTTGACGTCATTGTGTTTCCGGATGTATTGGAACACATACCCGCTGAAGATCATTTTGCTTTGTTTGAAACTATTAAAAAACACAGCCATTCGGGCACTTTTATCTTTATCCATATTCCTTCTCCAAGGTTTCTGGAATGGATGATTGCCAATGAACCTCAAAAGCTTCAGGTGATCGACCAACCTTTAGACAGCGGAGAATTGGTTAGTAAGCTTTCTTCTAATGATTTCTACCTTGAAAAAATGGATACCTATCCTCTTTTCTATAAAGAAAAAGATTACCAGTACTTTGTATTTAAAAAGAAACACCCCATTAAAAAAACCAATCACAGGGATAAATATACCATTTTGAAAGAAAGACTATGGATCAAGATCAAACAGAAGCTTTCTGCTTTTTAAATATTAATTGACCCAAATATGATCCTTTATATTTCTCCTATTCCTACTGCTTTTATCCAAAGGGATATTGAGATGCTAAGCCCTACTTTTAAAATCATTCACCTTAATTTTACCGCCAACCCTTATTTACTACCGGTATATTTCATTATTCAGTTTTTCCAATTGCTTATTCTTTCACCTTTCACAAGCAAATACCTTTGTTTTTTTGCCGGATATCATACCGTTCTCCCTGTTTTCATCGGAAAACTATTTAGAAAAAAAGTAATTATCGAATGTGGAGGTACAGATGCCATGCATTTCCCCAAGATAGATTATGGCAACTATCGAAAAAAATGGCTTAAAAAGGCTACTGTATATAGTTTTAAAAATTGCTCGCTGATTCTTCCGGTTTCAAATTCTTTGGTGAAATCCACTTATACTTATGATAAGGACTCTCCAAAAAATCAAGGACTATTGCATTTAATACCTGATTTAAAGACCAAAATCCAAGTAATCTACAATGGCTTTGATATCGAATTTTGGACTGATGATCATAGGGAAAAATCTCCTTTCTCCTTTGTTACGGTCGCTACCGGGATTTCCAAAAAGAACAGGGCCTTGGTTAAAGGAATAGATTTAGTGCTTGAAATGGCCAAAACCTTTCCAAACTATTCTTTCACAATTATAGGAGACAGAGAATTTAAAACAACCCTACCTAATGTAAACCTAATACCTCCTTTGAATCAAAAAGAAATCAGGGAGATCTACCAACAAAGCCAATTTTATCTGCAGCTATCCTATTCTGAAGGCTTTCCAAATGCCTTGGCAGAGGCCATGCTTTGTGGTTGTATTCCCATTGGGAGCAATGTTGGAGAAATTGCTAAAATAATTGGAGAAACGGGCTTTATTTTACCTCATAAGGACTTTGCTCTACTTCATAACCTGATCTCTACACTGAAAGAAAAAGATCTAGAACCCCTTCGAAAAGCTACAGCTCAAAGGATAAAAAATAACTTTAATTACAGACTTAGGAAGGATAAGTTAATTGAAGTTTTGAAATAATTATAAGACTTGAAAAAATTTCCAACTTTGGATATAAACGAATTAAATAAAGTCGACTATTCATGGCAGGGGTAAAACAAAGTGTGCTCACCACCATTTTCTCCTATTTAGGAGTAATTGTAGGTTATTTCAACCTACTCTGGTTATTTCCGTATGTACTCAGTCCTGAGCAAATTGGCTTATTTAAAACCGTGCAAGACATGGCATTGCTCCTGGTACCTTTTGCCCAACTGGGTATAGGACATGGGATCACCCGTTTCTTCCCAAGAATAAAAGGAAATGAGTTTGCTTTTTTTAGCTTCAGTATAGTCATGGCTACCATAGGTTTTTTTATTGTAGCTGCTTTATTTTTTATTTTCAAAACTCCAATAATT
>NZ_CAXBOC010000654.1:0-2400 GCF_963976465.1 uncultured Cyclobacterium sp.
AGGATAGGGGCCCAAAACTAGGTCCCCTTCTTCCTTAAAGCTTTTTACAACAGGTTGGATGATTTCCATCTCTTCGCTTCCTAGAAGACCGTCCTCTCCCGCATGTGGATTCAAGCCCAGAACGGCGATTTTTGGTTTTAAAACTCCAAAATTTTCCTTGAGTGAGCGGAGCATGATTTTTAACTTAGCCTTAATGGCCGGACCTGTCACTGCATCAGCTACCTCTCGCAAGGGGAGATGTCCGGTGACCAGGCCAATTCGCATGTCTTCCGAAACCATAAACATCATGCTTTCTTTAGAATCGAAGGCATCTGTTAAGTATTCTGTATGGCCTACAAAGGGAGTTTCTGTGCTATTAATATTATTTTTATTGAGTGGCGCTGTAACCAAAGCATCCAAGTGACCGGATTTTAAATCTACAATGGCCCGATCAATGGCCGCAAGTGCCATGCTTCCGGCATCTCTGGTCTCTACTCCCGGCATCACTTCGGGAGATTCCTGAACCACATTGATCACATTGATTTTTCTATGGTGTACTTCTTCTATACTCTTGACTTGAATAAAATTAAAATCATTCATGTCTAAGGCCCTTCTGTAATAGGTTAGCGCCTTGCCATGACCATAGATTACCGGAGTAATCATTTTCTGGAGTCGATTGTCAAGCAACGCTTTCATGGTGACCTCTGCTCCGATTCCATTGATGTCGCCTATGCTAATTCCGATTACGGGTTTATTCTTTTTTATATTCATGGCCTTTCTGTATTTGGCTAAACGACTGACTTGTGAGAATGATTCAATCGCTTGTTATAATTTATGATTCTTTACCCAATCTGAGCTTGCTTTTGGTCTTTGAATGCCTAGACCATATCCTTGGGTTTTCTGATAAAGTAAATTTCAGGGTTTACTTTAGAATATACAAGTAAAAATTAATAGGAAACTTCAACCCTAAATCGAGAATTAACTGCTTTCAATTGATCAAAAGCGGCTTTAGATAGCTTGATTAATAATTTGTTGTTGTCTCCTGTTTCCGGTAAAACGCCAACTACTCTAGCGAATATGGTCACATCATTTTCTTCATTTCTTATTCTCATGATGGTTCCAACCGGTGCGTTTCTGTGCAGGACCAGAAATTTTTTATGGTTTCCTGTGCCTTCTATCACTTCAGCTTGACCGCTTTCACTTACATTTTTGAAAGCCGTGGAGGTGCTCACATTATTTGTAGGGCTTTCCACAGCTGTTTTGGAGTTTGTAGGTTCTGATGTAGTTTTGGTGTTTCCGGGTAATTGGGTAACAGGAATGTTGGCGTTGGTTTCTCTCCCCACTTTAAGGGTTTGACCAACCGATAGATTGTTAGAAGATAAGCCATTCCATTTTATAATGTCGGCCACATTGGCATCGTATTTTTTTGCGATGGCAAATAAAGTTTCACCCTGGATTACTTTATGTGAAATCCAATTGCCTGTAGTGGAGACGGAAGGGGAAGCTGTGGAGGTTGTCGGAGTTTCAACTTTGGGAGCAACAGGCTTCTCTGGTTTATTTTTTGGTTGTTTCTTTTTAGCAGCTGGTTTTTCGGTGGTAACAGCAACCGTTTGATTGACGATTTCAGCCGTCTCCTCTACCTTTTTAGGGGCTACGGGTTGTTGCTTTTGGCTTACGGGCTGTTCCTTTTCTGACCTTACTTTTTCTTTTACTCCTTCTATAATTAGGGCCTGTCCCACACTCAAGTCTGTGCCTTTTAGTCCATTTGAAGCCATCAATTGGTCCATACTAATATTATAAGATTTGGCGATCGAAAAGAGTGTTTCACCGGGCGTTACATGATGGACTTTTGCCCCTTCAGGAATCATTGTTGGTTCAATAAATGGTACCCTAATGCGTTGGCCGATTTTAAGCCCATCTTTTAAAGAATCATTGTTTTGGACAATATCACTTACGGGAGTGTTGTACCGCCGCGAAATTCCAAATAAAGTCTCTTGTGGATCTACTTGGTGAATAATATAGGACTTTCCTCCTATCTTTTCTATTCCTACAGAATCTGATCCCACAAGTAATGCTCCTTTGGATGGAATAGCTAAGCCTATCATCCCTAAAATCAATATCCAGCACTTCATTTTACTAACGGTTTTTTACAATAAATTTCTAATAATCATGCAAATTTGATATTTATTTTATCAATTGCAACTCCATTTTATATCAATAGGGGCGATGATCATTTTTATTGGTATATTCAAACAGAAATATTAAACCGGTATTTAAAATGAAACTCTTTTTTAGTCTTGCCTTCTATGTAATCGTCAATTTTATTGTAAATCCATCCCTGCAAGCCCAGTCGGAGCAAAGTGCCGATGATTCTTTACAAACGGTATATGTGTTTGAAATGATGGATAACATAGATCCCAG
>NZ_CAXBOC010000655.1:0-2398 GCF_963976465.1 uncultured Cyclobacterium sp.
GAGGGAGCAGTTCATATTGCCAACCTGACCAAAACAGCAGGCTATCACAATATAATGAGTGGAAAAGAGCATTTTGACGCTTGGGTGCCGGAGTATTGTAAAGCTGAAAATGTGTTTGATCATTCTTTTTATTTTTGGGCTACCACAGAGTACTTTCTACCCCCTTCGGGGGAGTTTGAAAGGCCATTTTATCTGGAAGGAAATGAAATAAAAGCGGAGGAAATAGAACATGACCAAAGCCCAATGTACAAGACGGACTTTATTACCGATTATGCTTTGAATTGGTTGGAGGAAGCCTTTGAAAAAGAGGATCCTTTCTTTCTTTATCTTCCTTATCATGCGGCTCACTACCCCCTTCAGGCCCGACCTGAAGATATTGAGAAATACCGCGGTAAATACCTCAAGGGATGGGATGTACTGAGAAAAGAACGCTTTGAAAATATGCAAAATATGGGAGTGCTCCCCAATGGTGCTAAACTCAGTCCTCCTGAAAACAACTTGAACAAGTCTCGGGGACCCTTGTTACCGGATTATACCGATTATTATGCCTGGGACAGTTTGTCTGTTGAAAAAAAGGACTCCCTTGACCTAGAAATGTCTGTTTTTGCTGCAATAATTGATAGGATGGATCTGAACATAGGAAGGGTTTTGAAGAAGCTGGAGGACAATGGTAAATTGGAAAATACCATTATCATGTACTTAAATGATAATGGATCTTGCCCCTTTTATACCAATAAGGTAAAAGATGTAGCGCCGGGTCCTTCAGATTCTTATTGGAGTTTGCGCACCAATTGGGCAATGTTGAGCAATACACCTTTTAGGCAACACAAGCAATCAGGCCTTGAGGGTGGAAGCCATACTCCTTTTATCGTCCATTGGCCAAGAAAAATAGCTCCCAATACCATTACAGATCAAGTAGGGCATGTGGTTGACATTGCCCCTACCTTTTTGGACTTGTTAAAAATCCAATACCCGGACTCAATTCAAGGTCGTCAAACCCTTCCTTTGCATGGTAGCTCCTTGTTGCCGGTATTTTTGGGTGAGCAGCGGAAGGAACCTGAATACTTTATTTCCGGAATGAATAAATTCAGAATGTTTAGAAGTGGAGACTATAAAATTGTTCGGATGAATGGGGGACCATGGGAATTGTATAACATGACCAAAGATCCATCTGAGCTTGTGAATTTAGCGGATACCATGCCTCAAAAAGTCAAAGAATTGGCCATGCATTATGAATCCACCCCTTCCGGAACCTCAAATAAGCTTCCTTGATCTATTCAAAACATAAAACAAAATCAGGCGGATTGCCTTTTATCGCAATCCACCTGATTATTTCACATTAATAAATATCAATAGGGTTAATTCCTGGAATTTAATAATCACTCCATCAAATATACCACCATGCTCCTAGGTCCATGCGCACCTATGATAAGAGATTGTTCAATATCTGCCGTCTTGGACGGGCCGGCTACAAATACACCGTATCCGGGATCAGCAACATTGATCTTTTGGTAGACCTCATGCATATTTCCCAAGAGGTTTTCTACTTTAAGCAAAACGATGAGATGTTGGGCTATAAATGGCAATGCCCTATGGATGATCTTTTTTTCAGGAAGCCATATGGCAGCATTTTCTACCACGCCCCAATCTCCTTCCAATACGGCCACTTCAATGTGCTCCAATTCATGGGGGTCTTTAACTTTTTCAATTTCAAAATTTCCTGAAATTCCATCTACCAATGACAAAACCTGTTGGTCGGCAGTAAACTTTTCTTTCAGGTACTGCTGTATTTGTTCCTTTCCTTCACCTGATTTGGCCAAACCACCATTCAATTTTATACTGGCCTGAAATTGTTCGATAAGGTTGCTCTCATAGGGAAACTCAGGGTGCTCCGGTAATGGAAGCACATCAGGTTTGTTCTTTTTTATAGCCGCTATTATGGCTTCTTTGCTACTGTTCATTGCTTCCTGTTTTTTCGGTACCAGTCCTTGAAACTCTCTTTGGGCACTTCCGGTAATTCTCGGTGTTTGCCCCATGCATTGAAGCTATTGTAAATAAATCCTCTAGGACTTATGGTCAGGGATTTTCTGGCCATTTTACCCATCATGTCAAATAATTTTGGCTTCGACATTACATTTCCCCCAAAGCGCATGGCCCATTTTTTGGATGGCTGGGATGGTCCTTCTTTGGTGATCACTTGTCGCCATTTGTAAAGTTGCTCGTGAATATTAATTTTTACCGGACAAACATTTGTGCAAGAGCCACAAAGGGTGGAGGCAAAAGGCAAAGTGCTGTGTTTTTTCAAGTCCATACCCGGAGAGAGAATGGATCCAATAGGCCCGGGAACCGTAGAGCCATAACTAAAACCACTACTTCTACGATAAATAGGGCAGGTATT
>NZ_CAXBOC010000656.1:0-2391 GCF_963976465.1 uncultured Cyclobacterium sp.
AGGGGGATTTTTTTACGTGAAATGTAAACCCAAAGTAGTATTTGAATAATAATCGGTAAACTTAATTTTGGACAATTCAGCTATTCCATTTTCGTTAAAATCCCCCTAGCCCCCTTAGATTAAGGGGGAGTTGCAGCAAAGGGCTTTTGAGACCAATCTGGTGTAATTTGTTTGGGCCGAGAAAGTGAAATGTAAAAATGTATCCGCTAATTCGAACTATACAAATCCCCTTTAGGGCAGGGGGATTTTTTTATCAATACTTAATAGTGACCCGTCCTGAAAAAAGTTTACAGTTTTAAAATTTATTGTTTGTTAGTACTGCCCCAAGTTTACATAGCATATTACTCCTAATAAGCCCAAATCCGCACACATCTACAAAAAGTAAGGCTTTTAAACCCTCTTGGGTTTTCGGACATTTCTATTTTATCGGCCTTACGGAAATCAATAAAATGGACTACCCAAAATGACATAATCCGCCTATATTTGGAAAAACATTTTTAATTATTAAGCCAAAGCCCTAATTTTCCCAATCATAACAATAAATTATATACTTAATGGGAAAATATACGCCAATAATAGCCGGCTTTCTTGCGGTTCTTGGCCTTTCGGCCTGTGAACAAACAGCTGAAAAGGAAGAGACTGCCGAACGACCTAATATCATATTTATCATGTCTGATGATCATGCCTATCAGGCCATATCTGCCTATGACAATAAGCTGATTGAGACGCCAAATATCGATAGGATTGCCGAAATGGGTATGCTTTTCACCAACGCCTCAGTGACCAATTCCATTTGTGCTCCTTCCAGGGCCACCATATTGACAGGAAAGCACAGCCATATCAATGGTAAGATAGACAACCACTTTCCTTTTGATACCACCAATGTAACATTCCCTCAGATTTTTCAGGAGGAAGGCTACCAGACCGCCATGTTTGGTAAATTACATTTTGGCAACAACCCTAAGGGCTTTGATCAATTCAAAATCTTGCCCGGCCAAGGAAAGTATTACAACCCGGTCTTTATCACCAAGGATGAAGGTAAAATTGAAGTGGAGGGTTATGTTACAGATATCATTACCGACATGACGCTAAATTGGTTGGAAAAAGAGCGTACCAAAGAAGACCCTTTCCTACTATTTTACTTGCACAAAGCACCTCATAGGGAGTGGCTCCCGGCTGGAAGGCATGTAGCGGAGTTTACCCAAAAGACTTTCCCTGAGCCTACCACCTTGTTTGATGATTATTCAGGAAGAGGTCGAGCGGCGCACGAAGCTGAGATGAATTTGCTTACCGATATGCACTGGGCGGGAGATTCTAAAATTCCGCCGGCAGTGATGGATGAATTGGGCATAGCTCCTAATTCCAGCTGGGACAAGGCGGCCTTTGATGGAGAAGTAGGACGCATGAATCCGGAGCAGCGCGCTGTTTGGGATGCTTCTTACAATCCTATGATCGAAGATTTCAAAAAAGCTTATCCAAATATGACAGATGAGGATAAGATGAAGTGGAGGTATCAGCGTTATATGCAAGATTATTTGGGTACCATCAAAGCAGTAGATGAAAACGTGGGACGGGTGCTGGACTATTTGGAAGCCAACGAGATGATGGATAACAGCATTATTGTTTATACTTCTGACCAGGGTTTTTACTTGGGTGAGCACGGCTGGTTTGACAAGCGCTTTATTTATGATGAGTCTTTCAAAACGCCTCTATTGGTGGCTTGGCCCGGGAAAGTAGCTCCCGGAACTCAATCCAATGAGATGGTTCAAAACCTTGATTTTGCCCAAACTTTCTTGGCTGCTGCAGGGATCGAAGCTCCCGCAGACATGCAGGGTGAAAGCCTTTTGCCACTATTGACAGGAGAAGGAGAATGGACTCGAGATGCAGTGTATTATCACTATTATGAATATCCCTCTGTGCATATGGTAAAGCGCCATTACGGTATTGTGACCAAAGAATACAAACTTGTACATTACTATTTTGATGCAGATGAATGGGAGCTGATCGACAGAATCAATGATCCAATGGAACTGAAAAATGTCTATGATGATCCTGCCTATGCCGACATCCAAGCCGAACTGCATGAAAAACTGGATGGCCTAAGAGAAAAATATGGGGACAATTCAGAAATCTCCCAAAAATACCTGAACGAGTATTTGGATTTCCTTCAGGAAAGAGAATCCTATGCAGGTGGAAAAAATACCGAGTTATTGGACAAAATATTTGAAGGTAGAGAGCTTTCAGATAAATAAAACCCACGACCCAACCGGTTTTAAGTTTTAATGCATATATCCCTCCGCCACCGCGGAGGGATTTTTTTTTCGTAAACCGTAAACCCAGGATCAATTAAAAGCGCAATTGATGTAGTTGAAATGGTCTAAGGAAATTCAA
>NZ_CAXBOC010000657.1:0-2385 GCF_963976465.1 uncultured Cyclobacterium sp.
TAGGAAAATTGTAGGGCTGGTTTTGGTCCTATAAGTCAATAGGTTTAATATCCTTTTTTACCTTTTTTCAATAGTATTAGGTGGACTTTTTCAAGGTCTGTGCATAATTATTGGAAAAAGGTAATTCTTTGGGGTTAATTGTCAATGAAATTATAGTGAACTCAAAATAATTATTTAACCGATCAATTATGACTGAAAAGAAAAAATCCTCACTGTCCAGGCGGAAGTTTATGGGTACAGGTCTGCTTAGCGCGGCAGGAATTGGGGTTTTGCCACAAATAAGTCTTGGCAAAGAAAGTTACAATAAAAAGGAAGCCAATGAAGTATTACGTTTGGGATTCATTGGTCTAGGTAGACAGAGCAATGGTTTACTTGGTAGCTTTATAAAATTACCTAATATCGAAGTAGTTGCCGGCTGTGATGTGTATGGTGACAAGCAAAAGCGATTTTTAAATCGTACAAATGAGTATTACAAAAGCAAAGGGAAAACTGTTGAGGTAGAAGTGTATGAAAATTACCATGACCTTCTTGCAAGAAAAGATATTGATGCAGTGGTGATAGCAAGTCCGGATCATTGGCACGCTTTAATGGCAATAGATGCGTGTAAGGCCGGCAAAGATATATATTTGGAGAAACCCTTGACTTTTACCATCAAGGAGGGTCAGGAATTGGTTAAAGCTGTGCGCTCAAATAGCATTGTTCTGGCCACAGGAAGTATGCAAAGGTCTTATGACAATTTTCAGCATGCGGTTAAAATGGTGCAAAAGGGAAGAATAGGGAAAATCAAGAGAGTGTATGCTTGTGTAGGTGGACCTCCTAAACCTTATGATTTGCCCAAAGAGGAGATCCCTGCAAGCCTGAATTGGGACATGTGGTTAGGTCCATTGGCAGCTGATATACATTTTAATAATGATTTAAACCCACCCATTTCCATTAATCCACCGGAAAATGAAAAAGTTTGGGGAGCATGGCGTTGGTATAAAGAAACGGGAGGTGGACTGACCACCGACTGGGGTGCACATATGTTTGATATTGCGCAATGGGCTATTGGAATGGATAGAAATGGTCCAATAGAAATTATTCCTGCAGGATATCAAGACACTGAATATTTAACATTCATTTATCCAAATGGTGTCACTGTAACAGAAGAACCTTTTGATAAAAAAGAGACCAGAGGATGTAAATTCGTTGGTGAAGATGGTTGGATAGAAGTGTCCAGGTCTCATTACAAAGCCTCTGATGATAGCCTATACCCATTGATAGCTGAAGGCGATGATCTAAGAGGTGGTGGAGGTACAGCCCACCATATAGATTTTATAGAGTCTGTAAGAAGAAGAAAAGACCCTATCGCACCGGTTGAAGTTGGTCACAGTACCTGTACTACTTGTAACCTTGGCAATATAGCGTATGATTTAGGACGTCCATTAAAATGGGATCCGGTCAATGAGAAATTTGCTGCTCCCGATCCTGAAGCGGAGAAACAACTTCATAGATCTTACAGGCCGGGTTATAGGCTTTAAGGAATAAAAAAAGCGAAACTATTCAAGTTTCGCTTTTTTTATTGTGTACCTGTACAAGCCTTTTCTCGAGTTCATTTTCCTGAGGTAGTCCCTAATATACTATGGTTTAGTTTAAATTAAGAGACTGAGGTCCAAATTCCTCATATGAAATGTCCGATACAGCCACACCTTTGTCTATCAATATTTTATACTGTTGGGCAATAAAACCGGCAGGACCACAGATGTAATATTGAGATTTTTTTGGTATTGGGTCAATTTTGTTGAGATCCAAGGGGCCTTGGATTACCCCGTCTTTTTTATCCTTTTCTGTCAATGCATCATAGAAAATATGTTGTTGCATATTAGGGTAGGTTTCAGCTATTTTATAAACATCTTTTTTAAAAGCATGAACAGTTTGATTTCTACAGGCATGTAGCCAATAAACCTGGGAAGATTGATTTGGGAGAAGTGTTTGTAACATGCTAATTAGTGGCGTGAGACCTACACCGCCACTGATAAAAGTGATGGGCGTACCTTTTTTCGGGTTTAAGGTAAAATCGCCAACAGGTGCAGTCAGGTAGACCGGATCACCAACCTGTATTTGGTCATGTAAAAAATTGCTGATCATTCCATTGACATTCAGTTGAAGGTTAACTTCTTTCTTTACAGAAATGCGGTAATACTGTTCATTGGGAGCACTAGATATACTGTATTGCCTGGCCTGATTTAGACCCAATTCCGGCAAGAATACTTTGAGACTAATAAACTGGCCGGGCAGGTGCTTTACGACTTTTCCCCCATCGCTTGGATAAAGGTAAAATGAGGTGATTTCATCTGATTCTTTTACTTTTTCCTTTACTTCAAATGGTCTCCAGCCTGTCCAACC
>NZ_CAXBOC010000658.1:0-2381 GCF_963976465.1 uncultured Cyclobacterium sp.
TAAAGTACCTGGATAAGGTGGGCATATATATAGGTGCCAAGGTACTGGTGCTTGAAAAAATAGAATATGATAGTTCCCAAGAATTATTTATTGACAACCAAAAAAAGGTTTTTGTTTCCAAAGAAGTGGCCACCAACATTCAGGTAATGCTCCACCCAAATTGATAAAGGGAACCGTTTGGACCGATAATGGGTTTCATAAAACCTTAGCATAAAGATTGAACGTTTAATTACAATACCTTTGACTAATTGGATTTGCAAAGGCTATGACCAAAATAATCTGAAAACGAATTTGAAAGGGTAATAGAAAACAATTCAAAAACCATGAAAAAAGTAGTTGGACTTATTGTGATGCTGGTTTTTATTCATCAATTTTCTTTCGCTCAAAAAGAGTCGATCAACTGGCATAGTTTTGAAGAAGTGATAGAAAAAACGGCAGCCAACCCTAAGATGATCCTTATAGATGTTTATACCGACTGGTGTGGTTGGTGTAAAAAAATGGATAGAAATACTTTTACTGATCCAAAGGTAATTGAGTATGTCAATAATAATTTTTACGCTGTCAAGCTAAATGCCGAAAACAGAAAGAATAAGTTTAAATTTAGAGGTAAAGAGTATTCTGAACAATCGATGGCTCGAAATATGAGGGTAAGGTCTTTTCCGAATTTTGTAATTATGGATGCATCCATGGAAAACATCACCCAACTTCCCGGATACAGAGAACCGGATAATTTTATCAGCTCATTAAAATCATTACTTGAAAATTTCGAATATTAATGGCTTTAAATTTTAGTCAAAAAGATGATACCATTGTCGCCTTAGCTACACCTCAGGGAGTAGGGGCCATAGCAGTTATTCGGCTTTCCGGAAAACATGCCATTTCCATGGCCAACCAAGTCTTTTATGGAAAAGACCTGGAGCAACAAGAAAGTCACACCATTCACTTTGGAACGATTCGAGATGAAAAGCGAGTGATTGATGAGGTGCTAGTCTCCTTATTTGTTGCGCCAAAATCTTTTACAAAAGAAAATGTGGTAGAAATCTCTACTCACGGCTCTTCTTATATCATTAACCAAGTAATAAAATTACTTGTCCGGAAGGGGGCCCGCCCTGCCCTACCCGGTGAATTTACACAGCGGGCTTTTTTAAATGGACAGTTTGACCTGGCCCAGGCAGAAGCTGTGGCGGACCTTATCCACAGTGATTCCGAAGCTTCCCATCAGGCAGCCATGAACCAAATGAGAGGTGGCTTTTCAGGAGAAATCGCCGGACTTCGCAATCAGTTGATCCATTTTGCTTCCATGATTGAGCTGGAACTGGACTTTACAGAGGAAGATGTAGAATTTGCCAGTCGCGATGACTTACGTGTTTTAGTAGAAAAGTTACTCCGCGTGGTGGAGCAGTTGATCAGCAGCTTTGACTTGGGAAATGTGATAAAAAATGGAGTACCAACTGTGATTGCCGGAAAACCAAATGCCGGTAAGTCCACCCTACTCAATGCATTACTCAAGGAAGAAAAAGCCATTGTTTCGGATATTGCAGGAACCACCCGTGATTTTATCGAAGACGAAATCAATATAGGTGGTGTAATTTTTAGGTTTACCGATACGGCCGGAATTAGAGAAACTTCTGATGTGCTTGAAGCCATGGGAGTAAGTCGAACGCATGAGAAGATGAAGGCCGCATCATTAATCCTCTACCTATTTGATTTAGGTGATACGGACATGGTAGAAATCAGCAAAGACATTAACAAATTAGAAAATCTAGGGATTCCTTTCCTTAAAGTAGCCAATAAAGTAGATAAGGCCAACCCATTATTTGTCAATGAATTAAAGAAGGCATACCCTGATACTATTTTCATTTCTGCAGGAAAAAAAGAAAATCTGGAAAGTTTAACTAGCCGGATACTGGAGCTGGTAAATCTGGACAAGTTCAGGACGGGAAATACCATCGTCACCAATATTCGCCACTACGATTCACTGACAAAAACCCGCCAATCCCTGCTGGACGTTTTGACTGGCCTTGATGAAGAAGTAACCAATGATTTCTTGGCCATGGATATCCGTCGTTCTCTACATTTCCTTGGTGAGATCACCGGAGAAATCACCACAGACGATTTACTTGCGAATATATTTAGCAAGTTTTGTATCGGAAAGTAATTACTTTTCGAATAGTACGCTAAACCCTTCTTTTACTTACTTTTAGGCTGTTTTTACTTCCTTTTCTTGTTGCTAAATTTCCTATTTTTTCCTATCTTTCGTTTCAAATTTGTTGCTGACCAATCAATATTTGTTGTTAGCAACAAATTTTTAAGATCGAGGCGAGATGATGTTACATAGAGATACATCCTGATACAAAGGGATACACTCTGAGACAGAAACA
>NZ_CAXBOC010000659.1:0-2376 GCF_963976465.1 uncultured Cyclobacterium sp.
GTTTTTAAATGTTAATTCTAAGAATGATGTACCGTCATTGCGAACCCTTTTCTGGAGAGGTGTAGCGTAGGGAAGGGGTGTGGCAATCTCATTACGTTGGAGATTCCTTCGACTTTCTCCACTCGAGCCCCAGCAAAGTCTCGGAATGACGGATTTAAAAGTCTCTGGTCAATCCAATATTTTGGAAGTAGCGGTTGGGCGGGGAATTGAGGGGATCAGGTTTTTGGGGATTTCTTGCGTGATTTTCTTTAGTTGCTTTAACTCAAAGCCAATTCTAAGTTGAAACCTGGAAGTTGAAAGGCCTCGATTCTCATTAAATAGGGGATCATAGGTCAGCAAAACTATGGATTGAAACTTTTTTCCCATTGGAATGGTTCGGCCAACCCCTAAACCTGATAACCAAATGGAACCATCAAAATTTTTGCTTTCAAAACCCGGTGCATAGGCCAAACTTATCCTGCTTCTGGCCAACTCCCCCTGAAGGAACCAATTTCCCAGACTAAAACGCAATCCTCCTTTTATTCCTTCTCCTGTACTTGTTGGCCCGATTTGATTTTTAAATTGCCGCTTGATATTTATTCCTGCAAAAGTATGCCACTGACTGTTGATACTGTATTTGATGCCAAGATCAACAAATAACCCCTCAGCAAATGATGTCAAGGGATCGTACCAGAGGTATAAACCTGTACGTTTTAAGAATGGAGCATTTTTCAAGCGATTAGCTTCCTTAAGGTTAAATTTTTCAATTGTTTTTTCCGCCTCCGCTACTTGGATATTCCCCAAAGAATCCATGCTTATTTTACTATAGTTATTTCCGATGCTTTGCAAGTATTCATTTGAAATGCCCTTGGGTTGTTCTTTGACCAATGATTGGGCTTTGGTTAGGGTAAGTCTGGGACTTATTTTTTCACGAGCCATTTCTTTCACTGCTCCATTACCATAATAATCCATAATGCCTGTATCGGGAGATTTTATCTGCTCATTGAGGGTTCCCCCTAGTTTTTGTTTAAGCTCAGGCATTAGCTGTTCATTGAATATTGCTTTTAGGTTTTCCTCATTTTGCCCGATAATTTCTTCTATGGTAGCCCTATCTTGGGCTTGTTCCATGGCTGTTTTTGATTTTTCTACCTGGCTTAAAAGGTAAGTACAGGTATGCTTTAAATTTTGACTTGAGGGGCTAGCTTCGGAGCTTAAGCTGAGAAGCATGGTTTTCTCCTGTTCGATGATTTTTAGGCCTCGATTCTTTAATTCACTTACCAGACTGTCTCTTTGGGTACTGTCTATTTTACTTGTCTTGAATTTTTGGATATCCTGATTGAGGGAATCGTAAGCTTTTTGTAAGGAATGAATTTGTTGTATCTCTTCCTTAAAGGGAATTGGCTCACTTATCAATGAGCTTGTCGGAGATCGGTTGAGCAATCCAGAGGCAGGTACCGGAACAATTGGGACTTGGGCTGCGGTGGAAAAAACAAGCAGATAGGCAAAGAGCATAGATAGGCAAGTCTCTTTCATGGCAGGACTTATTATTGGGTCTCAAAACTGCATTGATCAAAAAAATAGCGCAACAAAAGATCAAAAAGGTAATGAATACCTCCATTGATGGAATGTTATCAACTAAAATACCAAAACGAATTGATATTTGCAAGTGATTGAAAATGAGTGTGGTATTTGTTTGTGGCCAATTGAGAAATTGTAGGGGATGGAATCAACTCTCTTTTCGATAGGCCGCTAATTCTTTGTAAACCCTTCTTCTTGCTCGATTGATACCGCCAACAGGTTCGTGATCCTTTAATCCCATCCAAGGAGAAAACTCCAGCGTTTCTCCCATTTCTATTCGGCCCTCACAGTCAAAAGATTGCTGGGGAATATGTAGAGTGGCTACGGGTATTAAGGGAGCCTTCCAGGCAATGGAAGTGTTTTCCAATGGCTGGTCTTGGTCATTTTTGTGAATTTGCACATTTAAGGTAAACCCATGAGGCCTGGTTTCACAGTCTTTTATTAATTGGGATTTTAAAAAATCATCTCCTTTCTCTTCATTGAGTGTATAACCCAAATTGGGTTCCAATGGGGTCAAAACAAATTTCACATACAAGCTAGGACCAAATTTAAAAGCTCCACCGGAAAAATAGGTTTGTGAGAGCAGGTTGTCGTGCTTTTTACTGTACTTGAAGGTCAGGTAAATACTTCTCCAATGCGAAGGATTGAGGGCAAACTTGACTTGTTCCCAGAGGCCGAACAACACCGCTTTGATGGCTTTTGCGTACAAAGAGATATTCCAGGCTGACAGAATTGGGCTGGTGGTCAATAAAAAATTTTGTGTGGGCACTCCCATGGGGTCCGGCTCAATTGTTTCTCCCTCAACCCCCATGACCTTGA
>NZ_CAXBOC010000660.1:0-2370 GCF_963976465.1 uncultured Cyclobacterium sp.
CGTCTTTAAACTCCAAAGAGAGTTTTGCCAATTCGCTTTTGCTCGCCGGTGATCCGGAGAGGTCTGTCACCTTCCAATCATGGTCGGCTAACTCTACCGGTTCTGAATTGCAAGAAAAAAGGAATACGGTAAACAATAGGAAAAGCCCTGATTTGAAATATAAATTCATTGTATGATGGGTTTTGTTATACATACGGGATTAAAATCCCTTTTTGAATAGTACCACAAACACCATTCTAAAAACGAATTATGTAACAATTTTTCTTGGAATATCATGAGGAAGCCTGGTCAATAGTTCATAATTGACCTGCTGAGTGGACTCACCAAAAGAGGCAACAGTAATTTCATTTCTTTTTTGGCGGCCAATGATGACAACTTCGTCTCCCTTATTGACTTTTTTCAGGTCTGTTACATCTATTGAAATGGTGTTCATGGTGACATTGCCAACCACAGATAGCACCTTTCCATGAATTAATACCTTTCCAAGATTACTTAGGCTTCTTCCGAACCCATGGCAATATCCCACTGGTACTTGGGCGATAAGCATATCTCTCGATGCCATATAGCTGTTGCCATAACCAATAAAGTCTCCTATTTTTATTTTTTTAAGACTCATGACTTGACTCTTCCAGCTAATTAGTCGCTTTAGCGGATTCTTTTTGTTGGGTGCCAGTTGCTTGAATTTAAACATATAGGTCTCTTGACTAGGCCAAAATCCATATTGAGCGATACCAATTCTTACCATGTCCATGATGGTTTCTGGGTAGCTTAGGGAGGCCGCTGAACATGCGGTGTGATACCTGTCAAAGCCAATTCCCTTACTATTGAACCAATCTTTGAATTTATGGTATAGCTTGATCTGGTTCTGTATCCTAACATAATTGGCCACACTTTCTGCACCAGCATAGTGGGTGCACAAACCACATAGCTGTATATGGTCGCTATTCTCTAGCAGACTAGCCAAGAGTTCTTCTTTTTCCTCCCATTCAAAACCTGTTCGATGAAAGCCTGTCTCTACCTCAATATGGATTTTTGCTTTTTTACCCAGCTCTTTTGCTTTTTTTACGGCTGCTTCTAGCCTATCCATTTCAAAACAATAAAAGCTAATACCATTGTCTATTAAATAGGGAAGGTTTTCATTTTCAACCATCCCCATTATCATGATCTGGCTGTTCTTTTTTGAAGCATTTTGAGCCCTAATGGCCTCATCTGTACTAAAAGCACTAAAATGCCTTATGCCTGCATTTTCAGCAATTTTTACAATATTTTCTATCCCATGACCGTAAGCATTTCCCTTAATTACTGAAGAGATGGTTACGTCTTCTCCTATTTGACTTTTTATAAACCGTATATTGTTATTATATGCACTTTTACTAATCGCCAGGAATGAGGTGTGCTCCATTATTTTAATGATTTAATCTTTGTATAATTGTGCAAAATATATCAATTCCCGTGGGTAGCAATTCATCAGGGAAGTCATAACTGTTTTCGTGTAGTTGTGGATGGTTGACTCCGGCACCTAAACCAAAAAGATAACTTTTGGTAGTGGCCGATAATACTCCAAAATCTTCAGACCACCGAAATGGTTCTGTAGCCTGCCTCTTTTGCAATCCCAAATTATCGACTGCTTCGTTTACGAGATCACCGGCTTTCGTTTCATTTTCCACCACTTGAAATTCTTCAGTGAAACTAATGGAACATTCCAAGCCTTGATCAGCTGCAATTCTGCGTGATATGGAGCAAGCATTATCTGTCAAGTTTGTCATGATATCATTGTCAAAAGTCCGAAGGGTAGCCATCACTTTGGCCTCTCCCGGTGTGGTGCCAAAAGCCACTTCACCCAGTTGGGCATGAATGATAGTTACCAAGGAAAAACCAGGCATCTGTTTTGGGAGCTCTTGTAATGCTGAAATCAATTGACAAGTTGCATTTGCGGGACTTATGGCGTCTTCCGGGTGGGCTGCATGACTAGTTCTTCCCTTCAAGTCAATGATCATACCTTTAGAGGCAGCGGTAAATGCCCCTTTTTTTAATACCACTTCACCCAAAGTATAACCGGGGAGGTTGTGTAGTGCAAAGGCGAAGTCCGGTTTTATTTTATTATAATTCGGTGATGCTATGACATCTTTTGCACCCATTCCTGTTTCTTCAGCCGGCTGAAACAATAAGATCACTCGCCCCTTTTTTGGCCTTTGTTTACTTAATGTCAGTCCAATGCCACAAAGTATTGCCATATGTCCGTCATGCCCACAGGAATGGGCTACTCCTGGATTGTTGCTTTTATAGGTGAAGTCGTTATTCTCAGTGATAGGTAAAGCATCGAGTTCAGCTCTAAATAGCGTGCTTGGCCCTTTCTCATCCCCATTGAAA
>NZ_CAXBOC010000661.1:0-2360 GCF_963976465.1 uncultured Cyclobacterium sp.
GTTTTAGCCGATCAATGGCGGGCGCAGTCTGTGGGATTTCTTGGGAATAAGGATGTTATTACGCCTAACTTGGATAGTTTAGCCAATGAAAGCACTGTTTTTCATAATGCTGTTACAGTGATGGCTGTATGTGCACCTTGGCGAGGGAGTTTTATTTCAGGTCAGTATCCATTGACCCATGGAGTTTTTTACAATGACAAACCTTTTCCAACAGAAGCCGCCACGATTGCAAAGATTTATAAAGAAGCAGGCTACCAGACAGGCTATATTGGCAAATGGCATTTAAATGGTCATGCGAGAGGGGAGGAACCTTTTAGTGCTAGAAATAAACCTGTTCCTAAAGAAAGAAGGCAGGGGTTTGATTATTGGAAAGTGAGAGAAGTAACCCACAATTATAACAACTCCTATTATTTTGATGAAGAAAATCAAAAGCATTTCTGGGAAGGGTATGATGCTTTTTCTCAAACTGACAGTGCCATCAGTTATATTAATAAAAATAAAGACAACCCTTTTTTATTGGTATTGTCTTGGGGGCCTCCTCATGACCCTTACCATACTGCCCCGCAAGCATACAGGGAAATGTATGAGCCTTCAGCATTAAGTGTAAGGCCAAATGTCCCTGAAGAATTTCAAGATAGTGCAAGGAATGTATTGGCCAACTATTATGCCCATTGTACAGCCTTAGATCAGGCTGTAGGGGATTTGTTAAAAGCCATTGATCAAGCTGGTATTGCTGACAATACGATTTTTGTTTTCACTTCTGAACATGGCGATATGATCATGTCTAAAGGAATGTTGAAGAAACAAAGGCCTTGGGATGAATCCATAAAAGTCCCAATGCTCATTAGGTATCCTGAAAAATTAGGCAAAGGCACTAAAGCGGTTTATGACCCCATTAATACACCGGACCTATTACCTACCTTATTGGGATTAAGTGATTTGGAAATACCCGGATCCATCGAAGGGACCGACTTTTCAAGTAAATTGATTGCAGGTGAAGAATTAGGGAATGAGGCAGCACTAATCATGCTTCCGGTTCCATTTCATGAATGGAAATTTTTAAATGGGGGTAGAGAATATCGGGGAGTAAGGACAAAAAAATACACTTACGTTAGAGATTTGCTGGGGCCATGGTTGCTTTATGACAATGAAAAAGACCCTTACCAGATGCATAACCTGGTTGACATGCCTCAGTTTTCCCAATTGAAAAATCATTTGGATGGCCTATTGAATGAAAAGTTGAAGGCTACCAATGATGAATTTCTTCCCGCAGATGAATACATGAAAAAGTGGAATTATTTATACGATAGAAATGACAGTATCAGGGATGAAAATTACCTTAAAATCAACAGATTAATCAAGTCAGAGAAATTTCAGTAGATCAATCAATTAAGGTTAAGTAAATAGTTGGCTGTGTTAAAAGTTTTATTTTGACCTTCTCTGTATCGAAGCTTCAGCTCGAAGTTTCCTTTTAATAGGGAAGGCTTGAAAGAGAAATTAAGCATTCCATTGTCATCAATTTCTTTGTTGGATTGCCAGGTCAAAATACTTCTGAAATCCGGAAAATGCGTCTCATGATTAAATGATTTTAATGCGGTATGAAATTCATATGGTTTTTGCAATCCCCGGTAGGTGATAAACAAGGCGTTCTTTGGCAAGTCAAAACCTCCAAAATCATTATTAAATGAGCTAAGGTTTACCATACCCGTAAATTTTAGATCATTGATATAAAAATACCGGTTGATAATGTCCATGGTTTTGATGCCTTTTGGGTCAAAATTAGCAAAGGCATCACTGTCAAATACAGGCATACCATCGATTACTAACAAGGGACTTTCTTTAAATACCAGATTATAAGGAATGTTGAAATTTTTGAATATGGTTTTGCGGTTTTGACTACGGACCAAAACCATGGGAACATATTCCCTAATGGTGGTGGCCATGTCCTCAAAGCGGTTGTAATCATCCAGTTGATAACTATAGTCTGTGATGTACTGGAAAGGTAAGGGGGTAAGCGGCATCTCAATTGGCGCCAGGTAATATTGGTGACTTGCTCTAGCTAAAATCTTTTCTTTAATAAATGCTTCGTCAGCAGGACTTAGTGTTAAGGGAGGAAGGGTAAAACTCTCATTGGGTGTTTTCTCCCAAAATGGAGAAGAAAGTATGAAGTTTACCTGTTCATCTGTTCTAGTAGATTGTATGCCTGCATACTCATAAAAGGAAAAATTACCAGTGTCAAAATAAACATCTCCCTTTTCATTCGGTTTGTCTACAAACATATGGGATTGATGGCCATGAAGAGTTAAGAAAAACACCTCCGCGGTATCAATGGCACTGTCTAAAATTTCACCTTTGACGAT
>NZ_CAXBOC010000662.1:0-2350 GCF_963976465.1 uncultured Cyclobacterium sp.
TTATTATCATCATTGTATTTATTCCCATTCTATCCTTGGTAGGTGTGGAAGGCAAAATGTTTCGTCCAATGGCCTTGGTGTTTTGTTTTGCATTGATTGGAGCAATCATTTTTTGTTTTACCTATGTACCGGTGATGGCCTCCCTTTTTATCAAGCCTTCAGACCCTAAAAAGAAAACCATTTCTTCAGGATTGATTTCATTTTTAGAAAACAGGTACAGGCCTGCCATCGTTTGGGCCTTGAGGAAACAGAAAATTGTTATCGGAATGGCTGTTGCTTTGATGGTTTCGGCGGGGCTCTTATTTTCCCAGATGGGTGGTGAGCTTATACCTACCCTTGACGAAGGTGATTTTGTTATTCAGCCTGTACTCAAAACAGGAACCTCCTTATCCAATACCATCGAAATCATAACAAGGATGGAGCAAATAATCCAAGAATTTCCAGAGGTGGATCAGGTGGTAAGTAGAATTGGAGCCGCAGAAGTTCCTACCGACCCCATGTCAATGGAAGAAAGTGATATCATTATTAAACTTATCCCAAGAGATGAATGGGTTACGGCCGAAAGTAAAGATGATTTAGCCAATAAATTTAAAGAGGCCCTTTCTGAGATTGCCGGGGTGGAGTACGAATTTACCCAACCTATAGAAATGCGTTTCAATGAACTCATCACAGGTGTTCGGGCAGATTTGGCTATCAAAATTTTCGGAGAGGATTTAGATATCTTGTATGAAAAAGGTTTAGAGGTAGGGAAAGCCATTCAAAATGTTGAGGGGGCTGTGGACATTTCCGTAGAGAAAATAGCAGGCCTACCACAAATGTCCGTTAAATATGATCGGCAAAAGATTGCAAAGTATGGCTTAAATATAGCAGAATTAAACAATATACTTACCATGGGCTTTGCCGGAAAATCGGCAGGGACAATTTTTGAAGGGGAGAAGAAATTTGATTTGGTTATCAGGTATGATGAAGTCCACCGAAAAGACATTGACAATATTGAAACCGCCTCTATCCAATTGCCAAATGGCAGCCAATTGCCTTTACTGGAATTTGCTGAGATTACCTACACAAAAGGTCCTGCTCAAATATCTAGAGACAATACCAAAAGAAGGATTGTAGTTGGTGTCAACGTAAGGAATAGAGACCTTGAATCCGTGGTGGATGATGTGCAAGAAATTATCCAAAATGACATTGACCTTCCTGTGGGTTATACGATTGATTATGGCGGACAATTTGAAAATTTGAAAACTGCAAAAGACAGGTTATTGGTTGCTGTCCCAATAGCCCTGCTTCTCATTTTTATTTTGTTGTATTTCGCCTTTAAATCAGTAAAAGAGGCCTTGCTAATTTACAGTGCTATTCCAATGGCAACTGTAGGAGGCGTAGCCTTACTTTATATGCGTGACATGCCTTTTAGCATTTCGGCAGGTGTAGGATTCATTGCTCTTTTCGGCATCGCTGTATTAAACGGCATTATACTAATAGAAGAATTTAAAGAATTGAAAGCAAAAGGGGTATATGATATTAACCGGCGTATTCTTTTAGGGACAAAAAGCAGGTTAAGACCTGTTTTGCTAACGGCCGCAACCGATGCATTGGGCTTTTTACCCATGGCTATTTCTACTGCAGCCGGAGCCGAGGTTCAAAGACCGCTTGCCACAGTTGTCGTTGGAGGCCTCATTACCTCAACCATTCTCACATTAATTGTATTGCCAATTTTGTACGCCCTTTTCGATAAGCAAGGGCCTTTACCTAAGGCCAAACTACTTAAAATAGCCCTTCCTGTCCTATTCCTATTTTCATTACCTATTATTAGTCAAGCGCAAGTCCGTGAAATTGACTTAGAAAAGGCTGTAGAGATTGCGCTGGAAAACAACCTAAGTTTAAAAGCATCCCAGCAAAGAATTGATCAAAGTGAACAGTTGATTGGAAGTGCCATAGATATCGATAAAACAGAAATATTTTATAGCAAAGACCAAAACAATTTGGCCCCCAATAACCTGCCCCTCAATGTCTGGGGCATTCAGCAGAACCTGCAATTCCCAACCATCTATGGGGCTCAAAAAAAGGTGATGAAAGACAAATCACAAGTGATTAAGGATCAATTCCAAATGGACCAATACCTCATTACAAAAGAAGTATCTAAGTCCTATTACGAAATTATTTACTGGCAGGAAATGCTAAAGAATTACATTTACCTAGATAGTTTATACTCCCAGTTTCAGCATGCTGCGGGAAGAAGATTTGATCAAGGTGAATCTAACTATTTGGAAAAGTTAACCGCTGACACCAAAAGGAAAGAAATTTCCCTTATGCTGAATCAAATAAACGAGCGTATTAATAGATCCTATAT
>NZ_CAXBOC010000663.1:0-2328 GCF_963976465.1 uncultured Cyclobacterium sp.
AAAAAGGATTAATCTATATTTATATACATAGAAACAATATTTTAAATAGTATATTTAGTTTTTAATATGGATTATTGCCATGTAAAGATCAAGTTTGAAAAATAGAAGTTGGGTAGTACATTTGTGGGGAATTTGAATTGCACTGAGAAAATCTGAAAAAAGTATACATAACTATGTCGATCAAACGCTCAATATTAGGGGTTTCAATTCGCGTATGCCATCTGTTGGTCCTGATATTCCTATTTTCAGGAATTCAGGCATATGCGGTGGACCCTGAAATTCCGGATAGCGAAGAAGCTATATCCGCGGGTCAGTCCATTTTTAATGCCAACTGTAAAACCTGCCATAGACTGGATCAGAAATTGGTCGGTCCGGCGCTTAGAGGAGTTACCGATAGGAGGGAGTTGGACTGGGCAAAACAATTTATCACCAACTCTCAGGTATTGATTCAAGGAGGAGATGCTGATGCAGTAGCTCTTTTCAAAGAATTCAATAACACGGTTATGCCTTCTCATGATTTTTTGAGTGACGATGACCTAACGAACTTACTTTCTTACATTGAGTATGGTGACAAAGCAGATCCTGCTGCCGCCGAAGCCGGAGCAACTGCCGAGGGTGGAGATGCAACAGGTTCAGGTGGAGGAATTCCAAATGAATACCTAACCATAATCTTGGTAGTCCTTGTAATCGTTCTTGTATTGGTATTGGTTGTTTTGGGACTTATTGTTTCAGTATTGACCAAATACATGAACAAAAGCGAAAATCTGGATGAGGATGATAAGGAATTTATCAACCAAAAGACAGATTATAAAGGCATCTTTAAAAGTGACGGTATGATCATCATCGTTACTGCCATTGTTCTTGCCTTTGTTGTCAAGACCGCCATAAACGGATTGTATACGGTGGGTGTGCAACAAGGCTACGCGCCTAGTCAACCGATTGCTTACTCACACGAACTTCATGCCGGACAATACGAAATCCCTTGTCAATATTGTCATACGGGTGTAGAAATAGGGAAATCTGCAAATATTCCATCTGCAAACATCTGTATGAACTGTCACATGCACATTCAAAATGTGGAAGGCAAAGAGGGTGTTTCTCCGGAAATTGCTAAAATATACGATGCGGTAGATAACAATCAACCTATTGAATGGGTAAGGGTGCATAACCTTCCTGATTTGGCTTATTTCAATCACTCTCAACACGTTGCTGTAGGTGGGATCGAATGTCAAACTTGTCATGGCCCTATAGAGGAAATGGAAGTTGTTTCTCAGCACAGTGCATTGACCATGGGTTGGTGTATTGACTGTCATAGAAATACGGAAATTTCCACTCAAGGCAATGAGTATTACGATAAACTCGTGCAATTGCATTCAGAATCCTCTAACGATGCTTTGAAAGTCAAAGACATTGGTGGTTTGGAATGTGCAAAGTGTCACTATTAAATCTTTACGAACATTCTTTTCTTTAATATAAAATGAAAGAAAATAAAAAGACATATTGGAAAGGGTTAGAACAGCTGACAAACGATCCCGAGTTTGTAAAAAATGCTGATCAGGAATTTCCCGGCTTTACTTCAAAAAGCAATCAAAAAGAAGACGGAAGTTCCACTAGAAGGGACTTTCTAAAAATGATGGGTTTTAGTGTGGCGGCAGCCTCCTTAGCAGCTTGTGAAGCCCCGGTTAGGAAGGCCATTCCATATGTAAACAAACCTGTTGATATCAATCCTTCTGTTCCTAATTATTATGCATCTACTTTCAGCAAAGGTGGAGACTACGCTTCAGTCGTAGTTAAAACCAGGGAAGGTAGACCGATTAAAATTGATGGCAATGAATTGTCACCAATTACCAAAGGAGGTACCAATGCCATTGTAGAAGGCTCTGTTTTATCTCTATATGATGAGGCCAGATTAAGGGCTCCTCAAATTGGAGGGAAAACCGCTGACTGGGCTGCTTTAGATGGTGAGTTAGCCGGCAAATTGAAAAGTGCAGGAACAATAAAAATCATTAGCAATACCATTTTATCTCCAAGCACAAACAGGGCGATAAAAGTATTCGCTGACCAAATGGGAGATGTTGAAGTCATTACTTATGACCCAATTTCCAATTATGGTATCACCAAAGCAAGTGAAACTTATTATGGAAGCAGTGTGCTTCCATCTTATAATTTTGATAAGGCCAATGTAATTGTCAGTTTTGGCGCTGATTTTTTAGGTTCATGGATTTCTCCAATTGAATTTGCCAGACAATATGCACAAGGAAGGAAAATTTCGAAAGAAAATCCTAAAATGTCCAGGCATTATCAGTTTGAGTCTACCTTATCACTTGC
>NZ_CAXBOC010000664.1:0-2327 GCF_963976465.1 uncultured Cyclobacterium sp.
CAATTATTTCTTCACTTGAAAAAATAACGATATAATCTTTCCGCAATTCTTTATAGCTCACCCCTAATGGTGCAAGCAATTCTGCAAGACCCTTCTCCCTATCTCCTGATAAAGAAGGAGAATTGACCAATTGGTGATCCAATAAATCTTTGCGATACAAAAATGAAATCCCATAATGGTCTCCAAATTGCTCCATGGCCTTTTTAAAAGTCATGGTTTTTGCTGTTTTATTCGGCTGTTTTTGGTTGTCAAATTCATTATAAGAAAGCAACTCCTGCCCTAAGGAATATTGGTTGTTTCCTAAATAAAACAAGCACAGCAGCAATGCTATGGTGTAATAATAATTTCTCATAAATTGGGTTTTTATTGTTAATATTAATTGAGTTTTGCACTATTTGAGTTTGTCTCAGTTGACAAAAACCGTATCTCCTTCCATATGTATTCTTAGGTTTGTTGCCAATCTTAAGGCTTGTATCAAAACATTGATTTCATTTGAAGGGACTTTTCCTTGAAGGATTATTTCCTTGTCTGAATTCTTTTTAAAGACTACTTTCTTTCCGTAAACTGTATTGATAATCTGAGCCAGGTCTCCTAAGGTTTTGTTGTCCAAAACAATATAATTGTCCTTCCAAGAGGTGTAGCCTTCTGTTACAACTGAGCCATGTTCCACCTTAAAATTCATTTTATCATAACTCATGTACTCTCCCGGGATTAAAGGTATAGTGGTCTCAGTAGATAAAATACTAACCTGTACACTCCCCTCTTCCAATACTACCACCTCTTGATTAGCCCTGTCAATTACGTTAAATTCTGTTCCCAAAACTTCCACCTTTAAGTGCTCGGTAAAAACCTGAAATTTCAAATCGCCATCTTTTGTTTTTTGTTTGACCACATCGAAAAAGGCCTCTCCATTCAAAGAAACCTTCCTTTCCTCTAAAAACCACCAATAAAAACGGGAGTACTCTAATAAAGAGTTTCCATTGAGTGTTACCTTAGTTCCATCCGGTAATTGAACACTTGCCACCTCTCCGTAGGCCGTTTGATGACTTACCTTATCAATACTAATGACAGCCACCAAGCTTACAACTAAAATCACAGCTGCTGCTGCATACCTAAAAATAATGGCTTTCCAATTTTCCATGGCAACAGATTTAGTCTCAAGGCCTGCTTCATCGGTTGCTATCCTTTGCAGTAATTTGCTTTTTTCTTGGGCAAGGACAGTTTTCGACAGCGAGCGATTGGCAAAAGAAACCTTGACAGGATTTTCTGTTTCTTTCCTCAGGTCGTCAAATATTGGTTTGGATTTTTTCAATTTTTAGAATATTCGGTCTTTTAATAAAATCAGCCTACATCACAGGCTTTTATATAAAGAGACTCATTCAAGGGTCAGATACTCAAAAAAATTGGGAAAAATTAAAATTAATTTTACATCAAACAAAAAAATGCAAGCAGAACCCATTCAAATAGACTGCCAATTAACGGGTTAGCGCGTAATGCTTGAAGTGCTCTTTGTAAATTATTAAGTACAGACTGGTAAGCAATCCCTTGGATTTGACTGATTTCCTCAATGCTTAATTTTTCATAATAACGCAAATAAATAGCTTCTTTCTGGCGAGATGGAAGACCATTTATCGCTTTTAAAAGCCTATCTTTCCTTTGCTCATTGGTTTCTACTTCTACTAAAAAATCTTCTTGTGAATATTGGAAGAAGATTCCCTCTACCTCTTCGGAATACGCCCCACCAAAGCGTTGCTTTTTTTTGTTGGACTGTAGCAGATGATATAACTTCCGTTTCCCCGACACAAAAAGATACCCTTTGAGGGATTTAATTTCACCTAACTTTGATCTTGATGCCCATAGGTCCACAAATAAATCCTGCACAGCATTCTGCGCCAAATCTTCCTGCCGAGTAAACTTCAATAAATAATAATAAAGGCTTTCATAATATTGATCATAAATCATAGATAGGGCATCACTATTCCCTTTCTTTAACTCAAGAATAAGATCCTTTTCAACTTTCATTGATTAAAGTAATGATTTGTATACAGCATTGAAATCAACAATTCTAGGAAATTTTCCGGAAAAATATAACCCTCTTAATTGATCCTTCTTTAGGTTGAAAATTTCTTGATAATGTAATCTTTACTGAAACTTAGTTTCCTTTCTACTGAAGGAAAATATTCAGGCAAACGCTATTTGACTCCCTCCTCGCGGATAAGTTACATACATTTTTTAAAAGGAAAAAAAGCTACCTTTTATAGGATTAACCAAACATTTGTAATCGGTAATTACAAGTGCACCACTTTCGGTAAATAAGAATGCACCAT
>NZ_CAXBOC010000665.1:0-2320 GCF_963976465.1 uncultured Cyclobacterium sp.
GGTATTTTAGCCGCAGCTTTTGGTGGTACCGAAACGCAGGCTAGCGGCCCTACTGGTCCAATGACAGTGGTTTCTGCCACATTTATTGCAATAGCAATTAGCATGACCGGAAGTCTTGAAAATGCGATGGGCATCATTGTCGCAACTTTTTTACTGGCTGGTTTATTTCAAATCTTTTTTGGATTTATAAATATCGGTAGCTACATTAGGTATTTTCCTTATCCGGTAATCTCCGGATTTATGAGTGGCGTTGGACTTATTATAATCTTATTACAAATATTTCCCTTCGCAGGACTTGGATCACCATCATCCACTTTTGGTGTTATAAAAGACATCCCTCATTTGTTTTCTGAATTTAATTTGGCTGCCATTGGGATTGGAGGTATGACGGTATTAATTTTCTATTTATTTCCGAAAATTACAAAAGCAGTTCCAAGTGCACTTGTTGCGCTCATAACAGCATCGCTTGTTGCTTACTTTTTTAAATTAAACATTCCACTTATTGGTGACATACCTGCCGGCTTACCATCCCTTAAAATAGATGGGCTATTCAGTATTGATTCCAAAGCTTATGTAATCATTATAGAATATGCGCTTGTATTAGCAGTATTGGGATCAATTGATTCGTTGCTGACATCTGTAATTGCA
This sequence comes from uncultured Cyclobacterium sp., assembly GCF_963976465.1. Classification (NCBI taxonomy): domain Bacteria; kingdom Pseudomonadati; phylum Bacteroidota; class Cytophagia; order Cytophagales; family Cyclobacteriaceae; genus Cyclobacterium; species uncultured Cyclobacterium sp. The sequence goes on from NZ_CAXBOC010000665.1 coordinate 649, forward strand.
GATAATATAACAAAAACAAAACACAACAGTAATCGCGAATTGATTGGTCAGGGTATCGGTAATGCTGTAGCCGGATTGATAGGTGGAATACCAGGTGCAGGTGCAACCAAGGGAACGGTTGTAAATATCAATTCAGGCGGCAAAACTCGCCTTTCCGGAGTTATTCATGGTTTGTTTCTGCTGGTTGTGCTTCTTGGAGCAGGAAAGTTAGCTGCCTTTATTCCTATACCGGTATTGGCTGGAATTCTTATTCCTGTTGGCTTCAATATTATTGACGTAAAGGGATTAAAACATTTATTACATGTACCCAGAGCTGATGCAATTGTCTTGGTTATTGTTTTACTAATTACAACTTTTGGCAGCCTTATTTATGCAGTTGCCATTGGAGTGATTTTAGCTTCGGTGCTCTTTATGAAACGTTCAGGTGATATAGCCGAAAAAGGTACTTCGGGTTCTACCCTTGCTGATTTAAAAGGAGAGAAACCATGGGATGATGAAAAAAAGTTGTTCGAAGAATTCAAAGACAGCATATATGTAAAGCACCTTTACGGGCCTTTGTTTTTTGGCTTTACTTCACATTTTTTAAATCTGTTTAAAAATATTGATAAAAAAATAAAAGTCTTGATTATTCGAATGGATCGTGTTCCGCACATAGATCAAACAGGCTTGTATGCAATGGAAGAAACACTTTTTGATTTAAATAAAAAAGGATTACAAGTAGTTATTGTCGGTTTACAAAGTCAACCCGAGGATATGCTTCGCTCCATTGATATAATCCCGGATTTAATTCCGGAAAATCAGCTCTTTGAGAACATGGATATTGGTTTATCTTGGTTGAAGAAAGAACTTAACAAAGATATGACTACCCATTAGCATTGGGATTTTTACAAATGGTGAATTTAATTATAAAATTTAAGATGAAATAATATGGAAACTGAAAAAAATAAATTTGACCCTGATAAAAGTAGCGCAGATGAACTAGTAAAAACCGTGCTTAGTGCCGAGGAGCGCGCTAAATTAACTCCCGACCAAATACTTCAGGATTTTCTGGATGGTAATGAGCGGTTTAGAAACAATAATCTAACTCATCGGGATCACTCAGAGCAAATACGTAAATCTGCCTTTGGTCAATATCCTAAAGCGGTAGTTGTTAGCTGTTTGGATAGCCGTGTACCTGTTGAAGATGTTTTTGATCAGGGAATTGGAGATGTTTTTGTTGGTCGTATAGCTGGCAATTTTGTTAACGAAGACTTATTAGGCAGTTTGGAATTTGCATGTAAAGTTGCAGGAGCAAAATTAATTATAATAATGGGGCATCAACATTGCGGGGCAGTGATTGGTGCTATAGACGATGTTAAATTAGGAAACCTGACTACAACCCTTTCAAAGATAAAACCTGCTATAAGGATGAGCCAAAACTACAAGGGCAATATGACTTCCAAGAATGAAGAATTTGTAAAGATTGTATCTGAAAATAATGTAAGGCATGCCATTTCAACAATCAGATCAAAAAGCCCAATCTTAAAAGAAATGGAAGAAAACGGAGAGATAAAAATAGTTGGCCTCTTCTATACTTTAACCAAAGGAGAATTGATATTTGTTGACTAAAACGACATCCAATCGAGTGGATGGCTCCGCCATCAGATGACGGAGTGCACCCCTCACACCACCG
>NZ_CAXBOC010000666.1:0-2315 GCF_963976465.1 uncultured Cyclobacterium sp.
AATTACCTCCTAAGAACCTACCATATTTGGTCAAAATTAAGTCAACTGCCATGTGCAGGACCAAATTGCCTTTTAGCTTGAAAAAAATTGATGATAAAACTTATGTGAGTAAGGGCTATTCAAAAGATGCTGAAAATCTCATGACCTTTTTAATTGATGTTTCAGTGGGTTCCGTATCTTTGGAATAGTTAGATTTTTGAATGGTGATTTCCGTTCATTATAAAGTTTCAAACCAGTTGATAAACTTTTGTTCACTTGGAAATATTAAGCATTCGATCATTAAATAAATCTTATGGATCACATGTTGCCCTTAAAGATTTTGATCTCTCTGTAAGTAAAGGCAAAATTTTCGGCCTATTGGGTCCTAATGGTGCAGGTAAAACAACGCTCATTCGAATCGTTAATCAAATAATAGACAAAGATTCAGGTGAGATTTATATCAATGGGCAATCCTTAAATATGGAGCATGTCCGAAACATAGGTTACCTTCCCGAAGAAAGAGGGCTATACAAGGGAATGAAAGTAAAGGAGCAATTATTGTATTTTGCCCAAATAAAAGGTTTGCGAAAACAAGATGCCAAGCAAAAAATTACCAATTGGTTAGATAAACTTAACCTCAGCCAATGGAAAGACAACAAAATCCAGGACCTTTCTAAAGGTATGGCCCAGAAAGTACAGTTTATAGCCACTGTTATTCATAGGCCTGACTTACTGATTTTAGATGAACCTTTCTCAGGTTTTGATCCTGTAAACGCTGAGATTATCAAAAATGAAATTCTTGAATTACGGAATCAAGGGGTTACCATAGTATTGTCAACCCATAGAATGGAATCCGTTGAATTGCTTTGTGATGAAATAGCAATGATCAATAGGTCACAAAAGATCCTAGACGGAACCATCCAAACCATTAAAGAAGAAGCCAAAACCAATGTTTTTAGAGTTAAGATGATTCCGGATAGTATGGAGTATGTCCCCATGGGAGAGGAGCTGCGTAGGCAGGATGGGATGCTAGAGTTTAAACTGCACTTAGAAGATCAAAAACCCAATGAACTGTTAAGTAGGCTTATGACTAAAGGGGAAATCCTTGGATTCGAAGAAATTGTGCCAAGTATCGAAGAGATATTCATTCAGAAAATTAATGAAAGTCATGGCGAATAAAATCTTCCTAGTCATTCAAAGAGAATATTTAGCAAGGGTTAAAAAGCGTTCTTTTCTCTTGGCAACACTTATTACACCACTCATTTTCCCTACAATTCTAGGCTTGTTTTTATGGGTGGGCATGTCCGACACCGTTGGTGAGGATAGAAAAGTGATTGAGGTGGTAGATGAGAACAATTCCTTTTTCTTGGAGAGTAATGAGCTGTACTCATTTTCTTATAGCGAGTTGGGGCAAGACGATGCCAAGTTATTGGTGCAAGAAGGACTAAGATTTGGTTTTCTTTACATTCCAAAACTAGACATACAAAATCCAAAAGGGATTGTGTTTTATAGTGAAGAAACGCCTCCAATATCCATGATTACTAATTTGGAAGCCTCCTTACAGAGTAAAATGGAGTCCCTGAGATTACAAGCTTCAGGTATTGACCCACTCCTTTTATCAGCCTTTAAAACAAATGTAGACATACAGTCGATCATTGTTAGCGAAGCCGGAGGAGAACGCATTTCAAATTCTGTTGTAAATTACGCCATCGGCTTTCTTGCCGGAATATTGATTTACACTTTCATATTTGTATATGGTAATCAGGTCATGCAAGGAGTAATAGAGGAAAAATCCAGTAGGATTATTGAGATACTGGTTTCCTCATTGAAGCCCTTTCAATTAATGATGGGCAAGATTATTGGTATTGGCGCAGTTGGTTTGACACAGTTTTTAATCTGGATACTACTGATAAGTTTGGTTTCTTCTTTGGTTATGGGGTATTTTGGTATGAAAATGCCTCAACAACAGATGTTGGAAATGTCTGGACAGCAAGGCCTTTTTCCTGCTGAAGGTAACCCGGAAATAGTTGAAATTTTGCAAATGATTCAAGGGCTGGACTTTGTGCAGATTACTTTGACGTTTTTGATTTATTTTGTAGGTGGTTATTTGCTCTATGGTGCTTTTTTTGCAGCGATTGGAGCAGCAGTAGATAGCCCATCTGATGCGCAGCAATTTATGTTTCCGGTAACCATTCCTTTATTGGTTGCCTATATGGGGCTATTTATTTTTGTTTTGGATGACCCCAATAGTAATGTTTCATTTTGGCTTTCCATAATTCCATTTACTTCTCCCGTAGCCATGATGGGGAGGGTTAGTTTTGGAGTGCCTTGGCATC
>NZ_CAXBOC010000667.1:0-2299 GCF_963976465.1 uncultured Cyclobacterium sp.
TCCCCCAATCAAAAGGTCTTTCACCGGAATGGACCAAGGCATTAAAAATTCTGGCCCCATCCAAATGAAGTTTAAGCCCGGTTTCCTTACAAAGTTGCCTGATCGGTCTTACTTCATTCAAGTTATAAACACTACCTCCACCTTTGTTCATGGTGTTTTCCAAAGACACCAGCGTGGTTTCCGGTAAATGATCATCGTCCGGGTTTATGTGCTGCCGAATCTCCTCCGCATCAATTTTTCCAAGAACACCATCCAATAACTTTACAGATGCCATGCTATTGGACATGATCCCTCCCCCTTCGTACAAATAAATATGAGATGATTTATGGCAAATCACTTCGGTTTGGGGACGGGTATGTAGTTTTATAGCGATTTGATTGGTCATGGTTCCTGAAGGACAAAATAGTCCTGCCTCCATACCAAAAAGGCCGGCCAATTTATCTTCCAAAATACTTACCGTGGGATCCTCCCCAAACACATCATCACCCAAGCCTGCATGGAGCATGGTTTCTTTCATTTCGTAGGTTGGAAGGGTTAGCGTATCGCTTCTCAGATCCACTCTCAATTGATTATTACTCATTAATCTTTATCGTTTTTTCTAATGCTTTGACCAAAAGATGTTCGGGTTTTTATATTTAGCAAATCCTCAATATCTGAAAGCTCTATATTCAATGCATTGTTTGAGATTTGAATTTCCACCAAGGAAATGCCCAAGGAGATCAACAAGCAAAGCATGCTTGCCATAAACACCCAATTGGCTGCTGTATCGAAGTCCTGGTACAATAAAAACATACAAATTACACAGAGAAAAAAACTTATGACGCCATAAGTCTGCATGTTTTTAATCATGGTCAGCCGACGTTTAAGATTTTTTATCTGTCCAATAATAACCTCTTCATCCATACTGCTTTCTTTATATTCTTTGTGCAGACCTCTAATCAGGCTGGCCATGGCCAAAAACCTGTTGGTATAGGCCAACATCAGCAAAGTGATGGCAGAAAAAAGAAGTGCCGGGGTGGAAAGTGTCAATTCCATAATTCATTAAGATTTAAAAGGGTTCCCTAGTTTCTATCAAAAGCTCTGAAAATAATTACAATATAAGCATCAAACCAACGGATAAGAAGTTGGTTTGAAATTCCGTGAAAATCGTGAATTTCTACCATCCTATTAATCAATACAAATCTTTACTCCACTTCAAAAGTTAAGCCACAATTTAAAACAAAAACCCCGTCAATTTGATGACGGGGTTCGGTTTATTTTGTATGTATTTCTATTATGAGACCTCTCCTAAAACTACAAGTTTTTCCAAGGTAGGACTTTCGCTACCACCTTTTGGCTCAATAGTAATTGCAAAAGCTTGGGCTCCTGAAGCGATATCCATCACTTGCAAATCAAGTATTTTTTCCGGATCTACCAAACCGATTCCAACTGGCCCTTCTTCCCCTATCGCCCAAAGCTGGTAATCATTATTCGGATCAAGAGATGCCAACTGATTTACAGAAAGTAGGACTTCTTTGCTATTTTGATCCCAGAACACATCCACTGCTGCATCTTCTTGCATAGGTAAACCCTCACCTTTCATTAGAATTTTCTCAAAATCTCCGGTGATGAATCTTTCCATCCCACTATTCAGTTCTTTTAATTGAACCTGATTGGTCTGCATTTCTTCTGCCAATACTGCATTTTGTTGCAAAGCAATGGCAAACCTTTGCTCTACATCAAAATATTGATTGGCATAATATATGGCCATACCTACAGAAATCACTGCAACCACTGAAGCAGCTACAGCAAAGGTCTTCCATGGATTAGCCACAGGTACCTGCTTATTCTTTAATTTTTCAGGAGATGCTTCAGTCTCAGAGCTTACGGAAAAAGGGTTTTTTTCTTCCGATTCAAGGGTGGCAAATATCTTATTCTTCAACTTAGGCGAAGGTTTGACAGCTGAAGCTTGGTCAATAGCAAGCATGGCATCTTCAATGGCAATAATTTCCTGATTGATTTCAGGATACTTTTTTGCCATGGACAAAACCTCTTGTTGTTCTGTCTCATTGAGATCTCCCAAAACAAAGAGTTCCAATTTACCGGACGATATGTAGGCTTTGATATCCACTAGATTTTATCAGCTTTCTTTTTCAACACTTTTATAGCAGACCGAATTCTGGACTTAACGGTTCCCAATGGCAAGGCGTATTGCTCTGCCACTTCAGTATGTGTATATCCTTTAAAGTAAATACACTCCATAACGAACCGTTGTTCCTCATTCAAGTCATTCATCAACTCTTTAACACCTATTCCGTCA
>NZ_CAXBOC010000668.1:0-2280 GCF_963976465.1 uncultured Cyclobacterium sp.
ATATACCCTAAAACTTCTTCGCTAGTAATTATTGGTTTTACATCTAACCTTTTTGGAAAATGACCAAACTTTTCTTTATATACCCAACTAGACCATCCGGGTTTAAACCCTTTTTGTAATCCGTAATAACGCACTTCTGCTAAAAACCTTTTTTTGATGCGATCATTCCAAAGCAATGCGGCCTTTAGTGAGGTTCCTGACCCCTATTACGGAGGTGTGGACGGATTTCAGAAGGTTTATGAAATCCTTGACAGTTCTTTGGACGGTTTCATAGAAGCTCTTGAAAAAAATCATACCGAAATAACTAATAGGTAATTCGTCCGGCATTCTTTTTATCACCATGCCGGAGCGTTTTAACGGAAATTAATTTTCAAGCAGCCACTGCACCAAGTCTGGACTCCTTTGTTCGAGAATTAGATCGGCCTCCATCCTACGGTAATGATCCAACTCTGCCACCGTAGGATTCTTAACGGTAATTAATTTAATACCTCTTTTTATCCTTACATGAAAAATATCCCTGAAAGCTTTGGTAATTTGATCATCAGTAAGTGAGATTGTGTTGATTACGATATTTATATGGGCAGCAGCACTTTGGATCAATTGAATTTCTGCGTTGATATCATCTGCTACATCATAAATATATTCAAAATGAAAACCTCCCAACATGGAGAGATCCCTTATCCTAAGTTCAATAAGGCACAGGTTATTTTTTATAATGGTAATTGGAATTCTTGGGGCTTGCCCAAATGGACCTATAACTGTACCCGGCTTGTCAGGGTCTAAAAATGATTGCACATACAGTGAAATACCATGTTTACTTAGGGGTTTAATGGTCTTAGGATGAATCACACTGGCTCCATAGTAAGTCATCTCGGCCGCTTCTTCAAAATCAAGGTATTCAAATTTGACCGCATCAGGAAAAAGGTCCGGGTCACCATTCAAGATACCTGCTACGTCTTTCCAAATGGTAACTGAAGAAGCCCCAAGGCTAACACCCAATATAGCGGCAGTAAAATCTGAACCTTCCCTGCCGAGGGTTGTGGTGTTTCCTTGAAGATCCTTTCCAATAAAACCTTGAGTGACTACTGGAAAACTTTCCAGCTTTGGAATAAGGGCTTTTCTACAGTGCTGCATCGTTAGTGCCCAATCTACCTTGGCCATTTTGGTATGGGAATCTGTGCTAATTAGCTCTCTTGCATCCTGCCAAAGACATGAACAGCCAATCAAACAAAGGTATTCTTGAATTATCCTAGTGGAAATCAATTCACCATAGCCAATGATTTGGTCATAAAAGAAACCTTGGTTTTCTTTTATCGAAGTATTTTCCAGGCCACGGTGCAATTGAGCAAAATGATTTTCTACCCTTGAAAAGATGGAATGGCCTTCTTCAAATAAACCTTTGCATAGGTCCAAATGGTACTCCATCAAGTCCATTAATGGCCCGTTAAATTCCTTATTATCAAAAGATAGGCTTATTAACTCTTCCAGTCGATCAGTCGTTTTACCGGCTGCAGAAACAACTATTACCAAATTATTTACCCATCGACTTTTGAGTAACTGTGCAATTCTCTGAATTGCTTTGGCGTCTTTTATGGACGCACCACCAAATTTATAAACCAAAGGTTGTATCATGAAAATAGAAAGGAAAAAGTAAATTTTTAACGATAATCTATTAACTTCAAAGGTATGAAGACACAACCTTACAAACAAGATACCCAGAACCTGGCATATAATGTTGGGGTTACTTTGGATAGATTTATCAAAAGCAAACAAGAAGATTTTCCATTTGCATCGGGTGAATTATCCCAATTATTGAGAGACATTGCCTTGGCGGCAAAGATTGTTTCCAGAGAAATAAGCAGAGCCGGTTTATCGGATGTAACCGGAGCTTTCGGGCAGATAAACGTTCAGGGTGAAGAGCAACAAAAATTGGATGTGATAGCTGATGTTAGGTTCACCAGAGCCCTTACCAAAGGTGGAGAAGTTTGTGCCATAGTCTCTGAGGAAGAGGATTTGGTGATTGATTTGCAAAATAGTAAAGGTAAATACGTAGTCGCTATAGACCCATTGGATGGCTCTTCAAATATAGATGTAAATGTTTCAATAGGTACTGTGTTTTCCATCTATAGGAGGGTTACTCCTTCAGGATCACCTATTCAAGATGTGGATGTATTGCAAAAGGGCAGAGAGCAAGTAGCTGCAGGCTATGTGTTGTATGGCTCTTCTACAATGTTGGTATATTCCACAGGCAATGGTGCCAATGGTTTTACTTATGAACGT
>NZ_CAXBOC010000669.1:0-2273 GCF_963976465.1 uncultured Cyclobacterium sp.
CCTGAGCCAATAGACCGGTTACCCGCAGCTCCAATGCCATTGGCAAAGGCTAAAGGCAACAAGCCGATGATAAAAGCAAAAGAAGTCATGAGTATAGGTCTTAACCGTACTTTGGCCCCTTCAAAAGCAGCCTCAGTAATACTGGCTCCCCCTGCCCTGCGCTGCATGGCAAACTCTATAATCAAAATCGCATTTTTTGCCAAAAGTCCAATAAGCATAACCATGGCAATTTGAAAGTAAATATTGGCCTCCAATCCAAGGAAATAGGTAGTTAAATATGCCCCCATTACCCCAACTGGCAAGGACAATAAAACCGCCAATGGAATAAGGTAACTCTCATATTGAGCAGCTAAAATAAAGTACACAAAGAGTATGCTTAGCAGAATAATAAAGGTGGTTTGACTACTGGCATTGATTTCCTCTCTAGTCAAACCGGAATAATCCACGGCAAAATTTCTCGGCAATTCGGTTGCGTTGACTTCTTGTATGGCCTTGATGGCATCACCCGTACTGTATCCGGGAGCCGCAGCACCGTTGATGGAAACCGAGTTAAATAAGTTAAATCGGGTAACTGCCTGGGGACCATAGACCCGCTTAAGTGAAAGGAATTCAGAAATAGGAGCCATCTCCCCTTGTTTATTCCGGACAAACAATGAATTCAGGTCATCCACTTCGGCCCGATCTTGAGGCAGTGCCTGCACATAAACCCTGTATTGCTTACCAAACTTAGAGAAATCTGCAGCGTAAATACTTCCAATATACCCCTGAAGGGTACCCAATATGCTACTTACACTTACCCCTGCTTCTTTCGCTTTAGGAATGTTAAGTACCATCTCATATTGAGGATAACCTGTACTGAATGCGGTTTGTGCATATTGGATTTCCGGCCTTTCCATCAACTTACCCATGTATTTCTTAACCTCAATGTCCAATTCATTAAAGCTACCTCCGGATTGGTCTAAAAACTTCAATTCAAACCCAGAAGAAACACCAAAGCCTGGTATACTTGGGGGTGCAAAGAACAATATTTTTGCACCGGGAATCCCCGCTGCAATACCAAACATCTTACCTATTAGGGCTTGGGCAGACAAAGAATCAGCACCTCTTTCCTCCCAAGGTTTCAAACGAATAAAGCCTAACCCAAAATTGCTTCCTTCTCCTGAAATTAAACTAAAACCATTGACCATCGAACCACCTTCCACTCCAGGTAGGTTTTCAATGGATTGCATCAGTTCATCAGTGACAGCAACGGTCCTATCCAAGGAAGCGCCTTCAGGTAGCACTATATCTGTAAATATCAGCCCCCTGTCTTCATCCGGTACAAAACCGGTAGGTGTATTTTCAGCTGCCCAAAAAATAGCACCAAACGAACCAAAAATGATTACTCCCGTAATCCATTTGAAGCGGTACAAAAATTTTAATGCCCCCACATACCTTGCTGTAGTGATTTCAAATGCTGTATTGAAACCGTTGAAAAAACGCTTGACTAAACCGGGTTTCTTACCTTGCTCTTCAGTGTGTGGTTTTAGTAATATAGCACAAAGAGCCGGACTTAAGGTCAAAGCATTTACTGCGGAAATAGCAATGGCCAACATTAAAGTAACCCCAAATTGCTCATAAAAGACACCTGTAGGACCGGTAATAAAGGTAACAGGAATAAATACAGCTCCCATTACCAAGGTAATTGAAATAATGGCACCGGTAATTTCTTCCATTGCTTTATGAGTAGCCTTCTTGGCATTTTTTACGCCTCCATTTTAGCATGGACGGCTTCCACTACCACGATCGCATCATCCACCACTATTCCTATGGCCAACACCAATGCAAATAGTGTCAATAGGTTAACCGAATAACCCAAAACATTTAGGAAAAAGAAAGTCCCAACAATGGAAACAGGAACAGAAATAGCAGGTATTAAGGTGGACCTAAAATCCTGAAGGAAAATAAATACCACGATAAAAACCAATATAAATGCTTCGATCAAAGTGGTGGTGACTTTAGCGATAGAAGCGTTAAGAAAATCATTGGTATCAAAATTTATGAAAATTGACAATCCTTTGGGAAACCTAGGTTCCATATCATTCAAGGACGCTTTTACATTGTCTATGATTTCTTGCGCATTCGAACCGGGTGTTTGGTATACAGCCATACTTACACCGGGTTTTCCATTGGTATACGACATCACAGAATAGCCTTGGGCATCCATTTCAACATCTGCCACATCTTTTAACCGAAGAAATTGGCCATTTCCTAAAGCTTTAATGACTATATCC
>NZ_CAXBOC010000670.1:0-2273 GCF_963976465.1 uncultured Cyclobacterium sp.
TAAACTCGCTACGGTCTTCTTTGCCATGACGTATTATTTTATTTCTTTATGAACGGTCACCTTCTTCAAGATAGGGTTGAATTTTTTAAGTTCCAACCTCTCAGTAGTGTTTTTCCTGTTCTTGGTGGTGATGTACCGAGATGTCCCGGGCATTCCACTTGTTTTATGTTCAGTGCACTCTAAAATCACCTGAACTCTATTACCTTTCTTAGCCATTTCCTGTTAATTTAATATTGGTATGAGGCAAGTCTTATTTAATAATAATCTCTCCTTTTTTCTGCGCTTCTTTCAACACAGTGCTGATTCCTTTTTTATTTATCGTCCTCAAAGCGGAAGACGACACCTTTAAAGTGATCCATGCGTCTTCTTCAGGGATATAAAAGCTCTTCTTATGCAGGTTAGGGTAAAATCTACGCTTCGTTTTATTATTGGCGTGTGATACGTTATTTCCTACCTGAGGCCTTTTTCCAGTAATGTCACAAATTTTTGCCATGATATATGTATCCAGTAATGATTGACTTTTTTCAATTGGGTTTGCAAATATCGGAAGATTATATTAAATAACAAAAGTGTACCCCATAATTATTTAATAAATCCCTGCACTCCAAGTTTTTGGTTTTGATTCATGATTCCAAAACCCTTTTGCTATATTTGTCAAATTACGGCAATTACGCAGCCAACACCTATTTAAAAAGCAAAAAAAGAGATCCAGAATGAAGGATATCAAGACAAGTCAAGAAGCAATTCAATTAGAAAATAAATTTGGAGCTCACAATTATCACCCACTACCGGTAGTACTAAGCAAAGGTGAAGGGGTTTACCTCTGGGATGTAGAAGGGAAACGGTATTATGACTTTCTTTCTGCCTACTCGGCAGTTAACCAAGGTCATTGCCATCCTAAAATAAAGGATGCACTAGTGGAACAAGCCAACAGCTTAACCCTAACATCCAGGGCTTTTTTTAACGATATTTTAGGTCCCTACGAAGAATACATTACCTCCTATTTTGGCTTCGACAAGGTTCTCCCAATGAATACCGGAGCTGAAGCTGTGGAAACAGCTATTAAGATCGCTCGAAAATGGGGATATGATAAAAAGGAAGTAGCACCTCATCAGGCAAAGATCATAGTAGCCAGTGAAAACTTCCATGGAAGAACTACAACCATTGTCTCTTTTTCTACAGATGATGATGCCCGCAATAATTTCGGACCTTACACCCCCGGCTTTATACAAATTCCTTACGATGATCTTACTGCGCTAAATGCTGCATTGGTCAACAATCCTGATGTGGTTGGTTTCTTAATTGAGCCCATTCAAGGAGAAGCCGGAGTAATTACTCCGGAACATAACTATATAAGAGAAGCAAAAAAACTTTGTGAAACTCACAATGTTTTATTAATGGCCGACGAAATACAAACAGGTATTGCGAGAACAGGGTCTTTATTAGCTGTATGTGGTGATTGCACATGCAAAGAGCATTGCGAAAAGCAAGAAAGTTACGTAGCTCCTGATATACTTATTTTAGGCAAAGCCCTTTCAGGAGGATTTTTCCCAGTTTCAGCCGTGCTTGCTAACGACCCTATTATGGAGGTCATCCATCCCGGACAGCATGGTTCTACCTTCGGAGGCAACCCATTGGGTGCAAGAGTAGCTATTGCTGCATTGGAAGTGGTGAAAGAGGAAAAGTTAGCACAAAATGCAAGACGTCTAGGTGTGCTTTTCAGAGAAAGAATGGAGAAGCTAATCTCAAAAACGGATCTGGTAAGCCTGGTTAGGGGACGAGGATTATTGAATGCAATAGTCATCAATGACCAACCGGAAAGCACTACTGCCTGGGATATTTGCGTAGGACTTAAGGAAAATGGCTTGCTCGCGAAACCCACACATGGAAATATTATCCGCTTTGCTCCTCCACTAGTGATGACTGAAGAAGAACTATATGATTGCTGTGACATCATTGAACATACTATCTTAAATTTTGAAAAACCTGCCAAATAAAAATGAAAAACCAAGCAGTAATCTTCGATATGGATGGGGTAATCTGCCACACCAACCCTTTTCACTCTGAAGCTTTTAAAGTGTTTTTTGGTAAAAGAGGCCTCACCCCTACCGAAGAGGAATTCGAAAAACACATGTATGGCAAAAGCAACAAATACATTTTCAAACATTTCTTGGGGAGAGAAATAGTCGGCGAAGAATTCATCAGTCTGGAAAACGAAAAAGAGGGGCTTTTCAGGGAGATTTATGCAGACAAAGTCATTACACTTCCCGATT
>NZ_CAXBOC010000671.1:0-2237 GCF_963976465.1 uncultured Cyclobacterium sp.
ATGGCTATATAAGACCTGGAAGTGGCATCTGCAATTGGCACCCCATTTCTGTACCACTGATAAGATGCTGCTGGCAATTGAGAACTTAATTGAGAACCATTGACCACAATTACTGGCCTGTCCAAGGTATTGGAAGATACGGATATGCTTTTTTGGAAAGTCTTTATTCCTGAGGGGCCAGCGGCTTCAAGGGTAACTTGATAAGTTCGGGAAAAGTTAAATACAAAGGTAGGATTTTCGAGGTTTGAGGTTCCAAGGCCGGCAAAACTCCAATTCAATGTACTAATATTCCCCTCACTTAAGTTTATAAATTCGGTAATCCCCCCGGCACAATTGAAGCGCACATCAAAGTTTACGAAAATAACATCTTCACAGGAAATATTACTCCAATTTTCGGCATTAACCACTGAAGACTGTGGATCCAGGTTTATGACTGCCTCTCCTAATAAATCCACATTCTCAACACTTAAACCTTCAAAACAATATTTGGTATACACGTCATGGAAAAGAGATGCATTACCGTTTGCAGTAATCAGTGAATTTCCTCCGGGGTTATTCTCATGACTAATATCTTCCAAAACAGAAAAGGTAGCTCCATCATTTAAAGTTAATTGAGCACCCCGTTCCAAAACCAGGCTATTAACAGTCGTGGAAAGCGGTTCTATTTCAGTATGTCCTGAAAGAAACAGATTTTCAAAATCACCAGATGCAAGGATCACCAAATTATCCCCTTTATTGGTAAGGTTGATGCCCGGTAATTTTTGCAGATCCTGATACATGCCATTTGTACCCCGGAAAAGCAAATGTAAGGGCTGATTGACCATTGCATTTTCCTCAACCAACCATTGCTCACTAAATACAATTGTAGTTAAACTTCCACTGATTTCAGCCCCTTCCAATAAGCTGAAATCGTTTACAAATACACTGTCGACCAAAAATTCAACTTCCGCAGAATGAATGCTTAAAGCATCCAATTCAGGCAATGCCAATACCTGCCATCTCCCTGCAATGATCTCTACATCCACCTCCGAGAAGATAATTTGACCAAAGTCCACAATACTTTCTTTTTCATCCACTCCTTCCAAAAGTATGTTTCCATTTTTTACCTCCATATTTTGGTTACTAGAGCGGAATCCATTTATTACAATTAAATTTTGCTGGTTTAGATCCAGTACATGGCTTTGATCACCAAAAACATTTAGACTGAACACCTTAGCCTCTTCATTCAACTGGATTACCTTGCCATTATTAGGTTGATCAATCACAACCCGGGTGCCTTCATCAGGTATTATACCTGCACTAGGCCCATTTGAAGAAAGGGACCAATTGTCAGGGTTCTCCCATTCCTCATTTCCTCCAATCCAATACAAAGTACTGGTTTGCCCATCAGTGACACCTGCAGAAAAAATCATACTAAAGTCTTGTTGCCCATTGACAAGGTTACCTTTATGATTGATCTGTAAAGTGTATTTCTGAGGGCTAGGGTTTTCAATCAGTATCTGTTCTACGTTGTCTCTGAAATTGTCTCTATCTCTTTCGGCCACTGCCCCTGAACCTTGTGCAGGATTTAATGACCAAGGATAATAAACTGTTCCATTTTCATCCACAATTCTCATGTCCAGGTCATTAACCAGCATTAAATTGCCGGGGTTTAGCTGCACAGGTGCTGGGGAGCCTGCAGGATCTGTCCAGGCGATGGTAACCTTTATCGGATCCACCCCATTAGAAATAAATTCTATTTGATAATCCCCATTGTCCTCCAATTGTAATTCTCTCATCACTTTGGAGCTACCATCTTCATTAATGATTATATCTGCAGCGGCTTTTGCATCCAACAAACCCCAACCGAACATATAATCCGGTCCCGGATCAATACCTGCTTCCTTGGTAGTGTGGATGGCAAGTGCTTTGAGAGTGGCTGAACGCATGTACCTACCAGAATTTCTCTGATGATACAATTCCTGCAAAAGCATTAAGGTTCCAGTAACATTAGGTGAGGCCATGGAGGTCCCACTCAAGGTAGCATAACTGTCACCATTTCCGTCATTAGAAACAGCAGAACTAAAAACGTTTACTCCCATGCCTACAAAGTCCGGCTTAATACGACCATCATCTACAGGGCCCCAACTAGAGAAACTACTCATAAAAACATCCGAAGGGGTACTGTAGTCCTGAAGTAAGCTGACTGCACCTACAGTAATATTGTTTTCAATTAATGCTTTTAAGATGTTACCTGA
>NZ_CAXBOC010000672.1:0-2233 GCF_963976465.1 uncultured Cyclobacterium sp.
AATTGACCTCAGTTTCTTCAATCCCTGTAATTTCAAGGTTTTGATCAATTAAAGTGGCGTTGGATAACTCAAATCCCAACAAAGATTTTTCAACGATTTCAGTGCCCTCATAAAATGCTTGGTAATACAATAGGGAATCTTCGAGCAGCAATTCATACTTGTATTTTCCATTTGGACTGCTTACCTGCACATTTTTAGGGCTTGAGCAAGCCATAAATGCTAGGGCCAAAATAAAAATTCCAAAAGAGCTAAAAAGGTTTTTCATTGGGGAATAAGGATTATTGGTGAAAATCGTTTCTAATTGAGCAAGGCTTGTTGTTCAGAGAAGGGTCATTCCCACTTTACATATTTTTGCCAGTTGTGTTCTTCTTTGAAGCCCAACACTTCACGTATTTTTTTATTTGAAAACAAGGCCTCGTGTTCTTCCAGCTCACGAGTAATGGGAACACCCGGAAAAAACCTTTCCGCCAATTCTTTGCTTGGAATCACCGCCCCATTGTGGTCATTTCCAGCATTGAAAACCTGATAACCAAGCCCGTCTTTTTCCAAGCATAAGTCCACAATTTGTCCTAAATCCCTGGCATCAATATAACAGAAGGCGTTCCTTCTGCGCACTTCAGGGTTTTTAAAGTAATGCGGGAACAGCTGCTCATATTCATGAGGTTCTATGACATTTCCTATACGGAGCGCATAAATATCAACGCCTGAACGCCGCTGAAAACTGCGTGCGGTTTTTTCATTCACCACCTTAGACAAGCCATAACTGTCCATGGGATCTACATCATAATCCTCTTCCAACGGCAGGGACTTGGGGTCAGTTGGGCCATCTGAGAAGCAGACACCATAGGTAGTTTCTGAAGAGGCAATGATGATTTTTTTAATGCCAAGTTTTACCGCCGCTTCTATTACATTGTAGGTACCCATGGTATTGACTCGAAAAGTCTCATTGTCAGGGTTAATTAAGATTCTGGGAACAGCAGCAAAATGTACTATTGCATCAAATTTTGGCACACCATTTCCCGGCTCCAATTCATCTAAGGCGGCATAGGAACTCATGGCATTGAACATTTGTCCGGAATCTGTAATGTCTGCTATCAGGTTGTCCACCCCGGGATGATCCAAAGGTTTTAAGTCTACATTCATTACCCGATGGCCTTGAGCAAGGAGGTAAGGAACCACGTGTTTTCCTGCTTTGCCGGATCCACCGGTAAAAAAGATTCGCTTTTCAGTCATTTTTGTTATTGTTAATTAATGATATAATTTTTGACAACCAAATATAGTTATGAGATAGGTTTCCTGATTCAATTCAATCCATTTAGTAATTGGGATCGACTATTCAGCGAATAACAGGATTACCTTATCAGTTGCGGAGCTACCGGTTTATTGTGGAGTGATCCTTAAAATTTTGTCTGGTTGGTTGAGTACCACATATAAGGCTCCATCGGGACCAAATTTTAGGTCTCTAACACGGCCATATCCTTTTAAGATCATTTCTTGGTATTCCACTTTATTGCCATCGATGGGTAGTCTTCGCACTTCCTCAAAGGCAAGAGCACCTATAAATAAGTTGTTTTTCCATTCGGGAAAGAGGGGGCTGTTCGAAAATTCAGCCGGAGAAATCGCTATGGATGGATTCCAGTATATAACGGGCTGCAACATTCCTTCCTGATTTGTTTGGTCGGATACAACGCTACCGTCATAGTCTATTCCATAGGTAATATCAGGCCAACCATAATTGCCTCCTTTCTTTAAGATGTTCAATTCATCACCTCCCATAGGGCCATGTTCTGTAAACCAGATGTCACCCGTCTCAGGGTGTTGAGCGATTCCCTGCACATTTCTGTTTCCTCTTGTAAACAATTGAGGCAATGCATCGGCTTGATTAATAAATGGATTGTCATTGGGAACACTTCCATCAGGATTGATGCGGGAGATCTTAGCAACCCAGCTTTGTCAAATAAAAACCTGCATCCCCATCTATTTCCATTTGTAACCAATAGTTTATTAGGTACTTCAAACAATTTTTCTTCGGCTATCCAGTTGTTATTCTTAATTTTACCCCTCACAATTTTAGTCATAGCTGGGGCAGAAGCATCAGTAATTCGCTCAGGTGCATAACTAAAAGCCAAGTAAACCCATCCATTTTCTTTGTATTTAGGATCTATCGCAATATCCATGTAGCCACCGGTTTTAAATTCCTGAGATTGGGGGACTCCTTTAACAGGCTCTTCCA
>NZ_CAXBOC010000673.1:0-2228 GCF_963976465.1 uncultured Cyclobacterium sp.
AAGACCTACCTGTAGCACTGGGTAAAACCATCTCCAATGAGGTATTTGTCGTTGATTTGGCTAAAATGCCCCACTTACTCATGGCCGGAGCTACGGGTCAAGGTAAATCTGTTGGCTTAAATATGATTCTTGCATCCCTGATTTACAAGAAGCACCCTTCCCAGCTAAAGCTTATTTTGGTAGACCCTAAGAAAGTGGAATTAACACTTTTCAATAAAATTGAAAGGCACTTTCTTGCCAAGCTTCCCAACGCTGAAGAGGCCATTATTACGGATACCAAGAAGGTAATTTACACTTTGAATTCCCTCTGCATAGAAATGGACAACCGGTATGATCTTTTGAAAGATGCGGGTTGTAGAAATCTCAAAGAATACAATGCCAAGTTTGTTTCAAGGAAGCTTAATCCGGACAAAGGACACAGGTTTATGCCCTATATCGTTCTGGTAATTGATGAACTTGCTGACCTTATGATGACGGCCGGAAAAGAAATAGAAGGTCCCATTGCCAGACTGGCCCAGTTGGCCAGGGCCATTGGTATTCACCTTGTGCTTGCCACCCAAAGACCATCTGTAAATGTGATTACAGGTATAATCAAAGCCAACTTCCCTGCCAGGCTGTCCTTCAGGGTAACCAGTAAAATTGATAGCCGCACCATTCTGGATGCCGGAGGGGCAGAACAATTGATTGGCATGGGCGACATGCTTCTTTCCATGGGTTCTGATGTAATTCGTTTACAGTGTGCCTTCCTTGACACCCCGGAAGTGGATGCCGTTTGTGATTGGATAGGTGATCAAAGAGGTTACTCCGATGCCTACCTCTTGCCTGAATTTGTTGGTGAAGACGGCGACAGTGGCATTGGAGAAGTTGACTTGTCGGAACGAGACGCCTTATTTGATGACGCCGCCAGGCTTATTGTGATGCATCAACAAGGAAGTACCTCCTTGATCCAAAGAAAACTGAAGTTGGGTTATAATCGTGCGGGAAGAATAATTGATCAATTGGAAGCTGCCGGAATTGTTGGCGCTTTTGAAGGAAGTAAGGCTAGGGAAGTATTGGTCCAAGATGAAAATACTTTGGAACAGTTATTGAATAACCTTTAAAATATATTGATTTGTAACATGTTAAGTAAAAAAATAATCACCATAGTGCTCCTTTTTAATTGTTTCTCCACTGCTTTATTTGCGCAAAGCGATGCCAAAGCAATAGAAATACTTTCTAAGGTCAGCGAAAATTATAAAAACCTCAATGGCTTCACAGGGCTTTTTGAATACAGCTATTCCACAGAAGATGAAGGACTTATTCAAACCAATACCGGGAATGTAACTGTAAAAGGCGATAAATACAGGTTGATGCTTGATGACCAAGAAATATTCAATAATGGAAAAACGGTTTGGACCCTAATTAAATCCACCAAATACAAAGAGGTCACCATAAACAATGTAGAAGATGATGCTGACGAACTTACTCCATCCAATGTCTACAACATTTATAAAAAAGGATACAACTCTCAATTGATTGGCAGCAGTGAAATAAATGGTGTTCCCGCCCATGAAATTTTACTAACTTCAGATAAACCCAATGCCAGGTTCAAAAGAATCAAGCTTTACATTGATAAAGCAAAAAATGAAATATTGGCATGGGAGATAAAAGATGATGTTGGGGGAACATTTAAATATACTTTTAAAGAGTTGAATCCCAATGTGAAGATAGTGGATGATTACTTTGTGTTTAAAGTAAGTGAAAATCAAGATGTAGAGGTAATTGATTTGAGGTAATCCCAAAAATTTAATATTTCCCATCTCTTTTTTATAAATTTGCCCCATGACATCTCAAGAAATTTTTGCCCAAATACAGAAAAAATCCTCCTTTCTATGTGTCGGCTTGGATCCCGACTTACAGCGAATCCCCAAACACTTATTAAAAGAAGATGACCCTGTTTACACCTTCAATAAAGTTATTATTGACCATACCATAGATCAGGCAGTGGCTTACAAGCCCAATTTAGCATTCTATGAAGCAATGGGGCCGGCAGGTTTGGAGACCTTGGCCAAAACCTTGGAATACCTTCCTAAAGAAGTGTTTACCATAGCTGATGCAAAAAGAGGAGACATAGGCAATACCTCACGCCTGTATGCCAAGGCTTTTTTTGAGCAGATGAATTTCGATGCCATCACTGTGGCTCCTTATATGGGAGAAGACAGTGTGGGACCATTTTTAGAATTTGAAGG
>NZ_CAXBOC010000674.1:0-2227 GCF_963976465.1 uncultured Cyclobacterium sp.
TGGGCTTTGGTTTGACTACTGATAGCCCCTTTGTATTTCTCCACAGCCGCTTCATCTTCTGATTCAATCGCACCTAATAAGCTGTGAATACTTTTTTCTTTATTCTCAAATATATTGGTGTATTCGTTTTCCAGTGCTTTAAAATCTTCCAAGTACTCACTTTCTTTCAATTTATCGGTTTGAATGGTATTGAAGATAACCGGTGGCTGGTAAAATTGATAAAAGACAAAGACCATCACCCCAATGAAGAGTATAATAAACTGCATGGGTACTTTTAGAAAGCCATTCATCATAAGCCCCATTCTGCTTTGGGTTAGGGTCCTGCCACTAAGATAGCGCTGCACCTGGGATTGGTCCGTACCAAAATAAGAAAGAAATAGAAAAAGAGCTCCTGTAAATCCTGACCAAAAGTTGTACCTGTCTGACAAATCAAATTCAAAATTGACGATATTAAGCTTTTCCATTTTCCCTGCCACTTGCAGGGCCTCGGTAAAGCTTACAGGGATCATTTGAATGACAATTATTCCTGCCAAAACCATCCCGCCCATCATTACTGTCATTTGCTGTTTTTGGGTTACAGATACAGCTTTGGTTCCTCCTGACACCGTATAGATAATCACTACAATACCTATGAAAATATTGGTAAAAGTAAGGTTCCACCCCAACAGAGTAGAAAGAATAATGGCCGGCGCATAGATGGTAATCCCAGCAGCTAAACCTCTCTGTATCAAAAACAGACCCGCGGTCAAAGTTCTTGTCTTTAAGTCAAACCGCTGTTCTAAAAACTCATAGGCAGTATAAACTTTTAACCGATAATAAAGCGGTAAAAAAAACATGCAAATCACAATCATGGCAACAGGTAAGCCAAAATAAAATTGGATAAAGCGCATGCCATCTGAATAAGCCTGGCCGGGGGTACTTAAAAAGGTAATCGCTGAAGCCTGAGTGGCCATGATGGAGAGTCCAATGGTCAACCAATTCATGTCATTCCCTCCCCGAATGTATTTGTCCATATCCTTAGGACCATAAGTCTTATAAATACCATATACTGCTATGGTAAACAAAGTCCCGAATAAGACAGTCCAGTCAAGATAACTCATGAATAGTGTTCAGTTAACCAATAAAATAGCCCTATTAAAAGCCCTAAAACTACCAATTGAAGCCAGTATAGCTTGGTCCATTGGTCAAATGCTTTACTATTTTTCATGGCCTTGTTCGATTAGATTAACAAAAAGCTTGATGGCCCCCGGTACACCAGCAGGAAGCAAGCGAAACCAGGATATGCCGGAATAAGTATAGGTTCCCTTGCCATATTGGGCAAGCAAAAGACTTCCTTTAGACGCATTTTCATCCGGATCCTGCATCAATAGTGGACTTTGATACCTTTCATCCCAGGAGCCGGGAAAATACAAGCCCCTTTCCTGTACCCACCCGTCAAAGTCAACAGACTCAATTGCATTGGGTTGATTGAGCACAGGGTGGTTTTTGAGTAGCACTTTGACAGGGGAATCTTCCACTGTCACTCTATCCCTGGAAAGGGTCAAGGGGTATGGTCCAAATTCATTGCTCAGTAATGAGGCAGTAGTATTGTATTGAACGATAAGGTTCCCTCCTGCTTTTACATAATCCATTAAGGTATCTCTATTAGAAACCATATCCTGGTTCACATTGAAAGCTCTGATTCCTGTGATTATGGTACCATATTTTTGAAGGTCTGAACCAAGCTGAGTCGCATCAATCGTTTCAACCTGATATCCCAGATTTTGTAAGATCTCCGGTACCTTGTCTCCGGCTCCCGGAATGTAACCAATGGTTTGAGAACTGAGATTTAGATTAAGTCGGATTAAATTAAAGGAGACATTTGGAAAGTAGGTTAAATTGGGAATATGAGGATATAAAATCCTTTTTACTCCTTTATCGAATACTTCACCATTATCGGTAACATAAGATAATTTATGCGCTGATTTCCCTTCTGCTTCCACATTACTTAATGCTACTTGGAAATGAATCGCTTTATTTTTTAAATCTCTAAAAGTTTCATTAACCTTATATTCCCCATCATTTAATCCTTCAATTTTTATTTGCCCTTCTTTTATTTCTTTGCCAAAATTGACCATAACGTCCACTATTCCGGAAGCTTCATTAAGAAGGAAAACATTGTCTTGTTTGACAGCTATGGCTACTTCAGGAACAATTTTAAACGGTTGGATTATCTCACCATTTACCC
>NZ_CAXBOC010000675.1:0-2225 GCF_963976465.1 uncultured Cyclobacterium sp.
CTTTGGCGAAATTTGAAATTTCATACTGAATATATCCTGCCTGATTCAAGGTTTTTTGTAAGATTTCAAATTGTTCCGCTTGAAAGTCTTCTGAGGCCTCCTTGAACTTGCCTTTCTCTTCCCAAACGCCAAGGGCGGTTTTAGGTTCCACTGTGAGGCAGTAACTACTGATGTGGTCAGGTTCCTGTTCCAGTGTAGCTGCCAAGTCCCTCTCCCAAAGGCTATGGTCATTGGAGGGGAAACCGTAAATGAGATCCATGGAGAGTGTTTTGAAACCGGCCTTTCTTGCTTTTTTAATTATTTCCTGGGATTCTTTGGCATTATGGGACCTGTTGTAAAATTGCAAGACCGGATCATGAAAGCTCTGTATGCCTATACTTAACCTGTCAATTCCCAGCGAAAGCATCTCAGCTAAAGTCTGCTCATCCAAATCGTCAGGATTCGCTTCTAGGGTAGCTTCCTGAAGCTTACAATCAAAATTGTCTAAAATGGTGTCCCAAATTTTTTTCAATTGGGGAATGGATAAAATGGACGGTGTTCCTCCTCCAAAGTAGATGGTTTCAATGGGGCCTTTTTGGTTCAGGTAATTTTTTCTTTGGCTCAATTCCAAACAAATCATGTCTACCATTTCACTTTGATTCGATCGATTGGTGCTAAAGTGAAAATCACAATAGGTACATGCTTGCAAACAAAAGGGTATATGAATGTATATGCCCGACATAAAACAGGGTTAGATATTTAGAAATGGTTGCCTTTGCTGTCCGCTATGCATTGTAGAGCAATGCATGGTCTTGGGGTTTAAAATGCGCTTTTCAATAAATGTAAAGCCTGCTGTTGTAAGTTTGTGTTTTTGTAATTCCGGGTCAAAAACGAAATGCTTTTGCTGATTATTTACCTACAACTCTTTTGCAAAGGTAAAGATAATTGGGCTTAGGTTTTAGTTTTTGGTGATAATTGCCTTAATTTTGTAACGCTCAGAAAAAAAGAACCCTAACCATTACCTTTCATGAATATGAATCGAATATTTCCGTTGATTTGTTTAATAAATTTTATTTTGTCAAGCCAGGTTTTTGCCCAGATGGATGTTAAAAAAAGTCTGGTTGGGAAAAATGTTGAATTGGTTAAAGTGGCTGATGGGTTTGGGTTTACCGAAGGGCCTGCCGTAGACCGTGAAGGTAATGTGTTTTTTACCGACCAACCCAATAATAAAATTTACCAATGGAAATTTGGTACCGGAGAAATCCTTGAATTTACTGATGAATCAGGAAGGGCCAATGGCTTGTACTTTAATAGAGAAGGAGAGCTGCTGGCTTGTGCCGATAAGGATAATCAACTTTGGTCTATTGATAAAGAAGGGAATACCAAAGTGTTGATCGAGAATTTCAAAGGGGAAAAGTTAAATGGTCCCAACGATTTGTGGATTAACCCCGACCCTAAGGGTGGAATTTATATAACCGACCCTCTTTACGAAAGGAAGTATTGGGATAGAGATCCGGCATCTCAGCAAGGAGGCAATCACTTGTATTACTTAGGAAAAGATGGCCTACAGTTTTTTAGAGTGGATGAAAACCTTGTCAAGCCAAATGGGATTGTGGGAACCTATGATGGGAAAAAGCTTTACGTCGCAGACATAGGAGCGAAAAAAACCTATGTGTATGATATTGAGGAGGATGGATACCTTACCAATAGACAAGTCTTTGTTGAAATGGGATCAGACGGAATGACCATTGATCATAGGGGCAATGTGTACCTTACAGGTGATGGAGTCACCATTTTTAATAGCAAGGGGGTTAAAATTGGGCATATACCGGTTGATGAAAAATGGACTGCTAATGTTTGTTTTGGAGCAGGTGATAGAAAAACGCTGTTCATTACTGCTTCTGAAGCGGTATATACCCTTCAGATGAAGGTGAGGGGTGTTTGGTAAAGCGTACCTTCTATATTTTTTTTGCTGTATGCTCATTTGTTGCATTCACAGGAATGGCTCAAGATACAGCCTATACGCTTCATATAAATCTTCTGCAAGAAGGGGAGGAGATCAAGCAAATGAGCCAATCCTTTGAGGATAGTTTGCAAATGCTTAGCTATACAGAGGCTATAGTGGATTCTTTGCAACGAGAAGGATACTTTTATCCGGAACCTGAAATAAACTTAAAGAAAGGAGGGGGAATTCAGCTATCCATAGAGATAGGTGCACAGACCCGTTGGTTTTCTATAGGTAGAGG
>NZ_CAXBOC010000676.1:0-2207 GCF_963976465.1 uncultured Cyclobacterium sp.
GCTCCCTTATATTTGTTTATTCGTTTTGTTTATTTCTGCCGTTGCCTGTTCAGGCAAATTGGAAACAGGAAGCATTAATATGGAAAATTGGAAAAAAGACAGAAATGGGTGTCTTGGGTTACGGCTTCAGGATTTAGAGGAAATCAAGCAATTAAAAAACACATTCTTGGCAAAAAACAATCAAGAAATTATCCTGACTTTTGGTCGTCCGGACAGGGTGGAGCTTGTGGATAAAAGTCAAAGTTTCTTTATATATTTTTTAGAACCCTCTGATCGTTGTGAGCAGCAAACAGAAAAAGAACCTTTAAAGGTTCTTTTTCGACTCAATGCTATAAATAAAGTTAGCGAAGTAACGGTTACTACCCTTAATCCATAAAACACAAAGCTGCTGCACCCAAGGTGCCGGCATCATTCTCTAAGGTGGCTTTTGATATGGTCAAGTCTGATAAGTAATAGGCACTTAAATATTGACG
The DNA here is from genome assembly GCF_963976465.1 of uncultured Cyclobacterium sp. Lineage (NCBI taxonomy): Bacteria > Pseudomonadati > Bacteroidota > Cytophagia > Cytophagales > Cyclobacteriaceae > Cyclobacterium > uncultured Cyclobacterium sp. Next base: position 474 of record NZ_CAXBOC010000676.1, read on the forward strand.
GATTGTTTTTTCAAGCTCGGGCTTAATAAAAGGCAGGGCTGCGGATATACCTCCACCAAAATAAATTTCGGTAACATCCAGAATCCGAATCGTAGAAACCAATGCTTCTCCCAAAATAGCTCCCAATTCAGCAAAAGTCCTTAAGGCAATGCCGTTGTTGTTTTTAGCCGAAGCGACCAATAAATGAATACCAAGCTCCTTCCCTTCCATCTCACCAATTTCTTCAGGAAATTCCTCCATCATTTTCTGGGCCATATTCAAAATTCCATTTCTACCGATCAATGGCTCCAACCTGCTATTTCCTCTGGATAGCATGTGTCCTACCTCCATGGCGTTTCCTCTTACACCTTTAAACACTTTTCTATCCAGGATCAAAGCACTACCGATACCGGTACCCAGTGTAATGAACAGGTAATCGTCTGCAGTATTCCCTTTACCAAAATGAAATTCGCCCAAGGCTGCCGCACTTGCATCGTTCTCAAGATGGAAAATGATATCGGGATAATTTTCTATAAGCGCTGCTTTTAAGTTAAACCCGTTAAGTTCAGAAATCGCAGGAATCTCCAGGGTTGTAGTTCTATCTTTGCTCACGAGGCCAGGCAAACCAATACCCACGTGTTTTACTTCCGGGTTTTTCTCCAAATATTTCCCTACTACTTCTACAAAGGCTTTATTAAATCCTTGTGCACTTTTTCTTAATAAGCCTGTATCTTCTTTGCCAAATTCTATGATTCGGCCATTAGTGTCTACGAGACCAATTTTTACATGGGTTCCTCCCACATCTATGCCTAAAAAAACTTCAGTTTTGTTATCCATTCTATACTCAAATCAAATTTCAAGATGTAAATACCGCTAAGTCAAGCTTTTGATCAACGATCCGTAAAAGCATACCTCATGCTGATCAACAAAATACATGAATAGGGCAAAAATAGCAGATTTTCTTTCAAATCCTTTAATCAATAATATAATTAAAAAAAAACCTTTAGGAGAGGCCTTAGACCTTATAAATGCCATCCTCCTTAATCACAATCATTTTCTTACGATACAATTGACCAATGCATTGCTTGAAATGCTTCTTACTCATTCCAAAAACTTCTTTAATTTCTTCGGGGGAAGATTTATCCGTTAATGGCAAAAAGCCATTCTCCTTAAGCTTGTCATAAACTTGGTCAGCGCCTTCATCAAACTTTTGACGTCCTATGGGGGTAATGATCAGATCAATTTTATTATCTTCCCTGATTTTTTTGATAAAAGCCCTTACGGTGTCTCCTATATCAAGAGGCTTAAACACCTCATTGGCATAAATCAACCCCTCATAAAAACCATTGATCAGCACTTTATAGCCCAAATCAGTCAGGTCAAAAATCAAGGCACTTACTTCTTCGCCTACTTTAAAACCACTGGTATCCGAAAGAATAAAATCCTCATATTTACTTACCGCAATTAAACGAGAAGTTCGGTGATCTACACATACTACCACCAAAACCTTATCCCCTGAAGACACAGGCTGGCGCATTTCAGATTTTGGGAGAAGCAAATCTTTTTCTAATCCCCAATCAAGGAAAGCCCCTATACTTGTCACATCTTTCACTTCCATGACAGCAAATTGATCAAGCAAAGCCAATGGTTTGTCTGTAACGGCTACAGGTCTATCCTCACTATCTGTGTAAATAAAAACTTCCTTTAAGTCTCCCTCTTTCTCTTCCCCATTCAGGTATCGCTTAGGGATCAATA
>NZ_CAXBOC010000677.1:0-2195 GCF_963976465.1 uncultured Cyclobacterium sp.
CAATAAAAGACTTATGGGAACATCTGTTGAAGCATTGGGATTTTTATTGATTTCATCCAAGATGTCTTCACTGCAGGAAATCAAAATTCCTGATACCAATGCAATGAATAAAAGGTTTATATATTTCATAACTATTTCTTATTTTGGGTTTAAAAATCTACTCTTATACCACCACCAAAACTCTTGGTTTGAGGATAGGAATTGTAAGATTCCGCCTCATTGGTATTGAACATTTCCGGATCGAAATGTGGCATGGCTGCGCTCAGGAGCAAATTCCTTCCTACGAAAAAAACTGAGGCTTTTCGAATAAATGTATTTTGCAACCAATCAGTGGGAAAGCGGTAATCCAATCTCAATTCTCTAAGCCGAACAAAGGTGGCATCATAGACATTGGCTTCGCTGATAGGGTCATCATTAACCCTGTAAAAATCAAATCCTTTCTGAATGGTAATATTATTATCCCCTTCTACAACAAGGTTACCTTGGTCATAGTACCCCATTTTTCCGGGAAAGATTTGATCAGCTTCCCTATTTTCAGTTTCACTAAGGATCCCATATAGTTTTCCTAACCTATTGTAACCCGAAGAAACTTTCCCCCCTTTGCGCCAATCAATTTGAGCTGAAATAGAGAAATTTTTAAAATTGAAGCTATTGAGAAAACTCATGTCAAAATCAGGTTGGGCACTGCCTAAAATAACCTGACTGGTGGTCCTTAAAGGCATTCCATAGCGTGTGTTGGCATTGCCGTTTGAAAGCGTAGCTCTGCTGTCTACAACTATTTCTCCACTTGCCGGATCTCTAGCATAGCCAAAACCTCTAAGCGAAGGATATTCCTCTCCTTCTACAGCCACGGATTGCACCCTAAAGCCACCTAGTTCGAGTTGGTCAATCCCTTCGGCCAAACTGATCACTCTGTTGGTATAAGTGGTGAAGTTTGTGGTCAGGTTCCAAGAGAAACTTTCTGTGGAAATAGGTGTTAAATTAAGCATGATTTCGTGGCCTTTGACACTCATCTCACCGGCATTCCTCAATTCACTGCTATAGCCTGTAGAAATAGCAATTGGCACCCTATAGATTTGTCCGTCAGATTTGGAATCATAATAGGTATAATCCAATCCTACCCTATCATTAAAAAACCGTAAATCTACACCTATTTCAAAGGTTCTCGTGTTTTCAGGCTTCAAATCTGAGCTGTTTAAAGCATTACTAAGCGTAAATGCATTCATCCCTTGGTAAGGAAAAGTAAACCCACCAACAGCTGCACCGGGTACAAAAAGAGTAGCGGTAGAAAATATTGGCCCTGCCTGACCAACCTCTGCCACACTGGCCCTAAACTTACCAAATGTGAGAATTTTTTCCGGCACAGATAAAAACTCAGTAAATACCACCCCTGTACCTATGGAAGGATAAAAAAACGATCGGTTTCCTCGCGGCATATTTGAAACAATATCATTCCTACCGGTAGCATTAAGAAATACCGAATTTAGCCATGAAACAGACAGGTTTCCATAGAAACCAACCACCCTACTTCTAGACAAATACTCATTGGTTGTTTGAACAGCGGTATTGGAAATATGGTGAAAACCTCCAATCACCAAATCTGATCCATTACTTGAAATGGAGTTTCCTCTAATATCATAAACCTCATTCCCAAGCATAAAATCCATATTAAAATCACTCCCAAATTTTTTGCTGATATTAAGGTTCAAATTGGAATTGATTTGACGCTGATTTACCATGCTGTTACTAATGCTTCCTCCACTAGGTGGATCGGTTCTCCCACTACCCGAACCTTTCTCTATTACTCTTTTGTTTTGCGTCGTATATTCATCTAAACCAATCCTATAATTGATCGACAACCAATCCAAAGGCTCATAATCAAAACTAAGGTTACCAAATGTCCTAGAGGTTCTATTTTCAGAATAATTATTTTCCATGGCCCAGTAAAAATTATCATGTTGCCCTCTAAAATTAATCTGCTGAAATGGGTCTCCCGGAACATGGGTAGGCTTTCCTTTTAAGTTATATGTAGGTGGTATCGCAAAGGTACCCCACCATGGTAGTTCTGTGCCTTCTATTAGGTTATTTGAATAATTAATGGATGTATTAACTTTTAATTTATCTGTCAAATTATATCCACCTGCGACTTTAATATTCATCCTTTGCATGCCTGTATTTTTCAATATACCTTCTTG
>NZ_CAXBOC010000678.1:0-2191 GCF_963976465.1 uncultured Cyclobacterium sp.
TAACAATTCAAAAATTAACCATTACCGTCCCCCTTTGCCTTCGACAAGCTCAGGCTCCGGTAGTCCATCTCCCTAATTAACCATTAACAATTAATCAATTAACAATTAATCAATTAACCATTAATAATTAACATTTATCTACTGATTATCAGGAACAATCTTAAATGATTTTTTTGAAGTATAGGTTCTACCTAACCAATCCTTGGCTTGGACTTCTACTGTATGCTCTCCCAAAGGAAGTTGGGAAGGAATTCTGCCACTCCATATATGGGAAGAGATTAAAGGAGTGGAGGGCCTGATTCCCCATGGAAGTTCTTCTGCATGATCCCATTCATGAAGAATGTCCAGCAAAAACTTATCATATTCGGGTACAAGTTTTAAGGCTGTCCATTCACCGTCATCTACACGGTATTTTACACTGTCCCTAGGAGTTCCCTGAAAAAAGTTTACAGAAATTTCTCCTCTGTATTTTTTTGCCTGGGGTACAATTTTGGGCATATGAATACTCATTTTCCAGTCATTGTCTCCGGAAGGGACGTATTCATAGCTGTAGGTATTGTCCGTAATATTTAGAAAGGCATATCCCTTAGGAGTGCCATCACGCATTATGCCTGAAGGTGTTCCGTAGCTGTCCTTGGGACCTATATAAATACCCCCTGAAGTAGCTCCCGGGTTATAGTGGTGGTGAAACCCTGCATTGGGCCAGCCTTCTTCGGTGGTGAAAAAATGATGGTTCTGGGAATGTGTGTGTCCGGATAGAGAAAGGGTGTATTGGTAGCCTTTTAATAGGTCGAAGAGTTTTTGTCTGTCTCCTTCTCTAAATTGATCCGGCCCTTTTTCAAACTCATAGATAGGAATATGAAAGGCCAATACGATTAGTTTGTCCTTTGATACATGCTTAAGGTCGTTTTTAATAAATTCCAAAATATCTGCTCGAAAGCCTCCTATATAACTTCCCTGACCGAAAGGGTTGGGCGTGATCACATCATCCAATACGATAAAATGGGCATTGGCATAATTTAATGCATAATTGGTAGGGCCGAAGCTGGCTTCATAGGTCTCATCAGAAAGTTGGTCTTCCTTATAGCTGTTGGTATCGTGATTGCCTAGCAAATTGTACCAGGGGATACCTATTTTCCCCAGGGATTGGATATAGGTATCAAATAAATTTCTAGCACCCAAATCCCCCAGACTTATGCCAAAGGCAGCTCCTTTGCCTCCAATAACTTCCGAAACAATGGCTTTTTCGAAGTACCCTGCGTTGGTCAGGTCATCTGCTTGTGGGTCTCCAAATACGAGTACCGAGAAATTTGACGCTTCGTCCTGTTCAATCAATGGAAAATCTACTGATTTGGGAAGTTTGCCTGTAGGAAGAACCCTTTTTTCACCGGTATCCGGTGAGCCATTGGGTTTGTGGATATAAAAAAATTGCGGTTGATTATTGGCATCTACAGGTACAGCGTAGCCTGTGGGTTTAATAACAGAAACAATCATATCATCATTAGCGGGTAAGCTATAACTTCCATCTTCCTTGGTTAGCCTAACCTCTTTTCCGTTGGTGACCGCTACACCTTTGATTCCTTTCTCGTTTTTGTCCTTAATTGAATTGTTGTTGCGGTCGTCATAAACATAACCGGTGACGGTTTCTTGAGCAAGTACTGAAGTAGCACTAAAAAATTGGATAGAAAGGAAGGCCATAAATATGCCTAAATGTAGTGTGTGGTTTAATTTGGACATGATTTTAGAATGGATCTGTATAAAAGAAATTGAATTCAATTGGAAAACAGTTGGCTATTAAAGGCTTGCTTCTGCAATAAGTAAACAATCTTAAAGAAGTATCGGCTAACCTATTTCAGCAACTACAAATCTATTGTTTTTTTTATTTTAACCCCACTTTAAAAAATCAGGATTGTGGAAAAAATAGCAATAGGGGGAATTAATTATTGCCATTCCCTTAATTATGAATATTTTATAGGGAGGAAGCGGTTGATTAATTAATTATTAAGCTTTCTTCTCTCAGGCTTAATTTAGGCAGAAGCATATAATTAGCAAGGTTAAGTATTAGCTGTAAAGGAGCCTGATAGCAATTCATTGACTGATAAAAAGATTTTCTGGCACTGAATAGGAATGAAGCCATAGAATGACAAAGAGGACAGTGGGGCAGAGAATAAAGGTAGATTCTCAAGGGGTT
>NZ_CAXBOC010000679.1:0-2170 GCF_963976465.1 uncultured Cyclobacterium sp.
GTAGGTGGGGGGCTGATTGGGGTAGAAATGGCTGAAATGTTTTCTGCCAGACAAATTCCTGTTACATTTTTGGTAAGAGAAAAGCATTTTTGGGCCAATGTGCTACCTCCGGAGGAGGCTAAGTTTGTGGGAAGACAAATCAAAGAACATCATATTGACCTGAGATTTTCGACCGAATTATCAGAAATTATAGACAATGGAGAGGGAGAAGTGAGGGCAGTGAAAACTGCTTCCGGGGAGTTTATTCCTTGTGAGTTTGTAGGCTTAACTGCAGGAGTGCGGCCAAATATAGACTTCCTCAGGGATTCTGAGCTTACCACCAATAGGGGGATTATGGTGAATAAAAAATTTGAAACCAATATGCCCCATGTTTATGCCATCGGTGATTGTGTTGAATTTACGGAGGCTCCGGGGCCGGATAGGAAGATAATTGAACAGGTTTGGTATACCGGAAGGATGCATGGAGAAACGCTTGCTTATAACTTGACCCATGAAAAACGAGTGGATTACAAACCCGGGATTTGGTTTAACTCTGCTAAATTTTTTGATATAGAATACCAAACCTATGGTTTCCTACCTAGTACCTGGCCCCATGATAAATGGTCTTTTTATTGGGAAGATAAGGAAGGTAAAATAGCCCTTAGGTTGTTATTTGATGAAAAAGAACGCATCCTTGCTGTCAATGCATTTGGCTGGAGGATGAGGCATGCTTTCTTCGATAAGGCAATTAAGGAAGGCTGGGCTGCTGATAAGGTTCTTGAGAAACTGGGGGAGGCAAGTTTTAATCCTGAATTTTATGACAATTACCACAGAGAAGTGCTAAAGTCGTACAATAAGGAAAAGGGGAAAGCGGTAAAACTGCCTAAAAAGTCAATGTTTCAAAAATTATTTGGGTAAAATTTATGAATATTCTACAGAAGTTTGGCGTACTCCTTACCTTATTAGGTTTGCTGTTTTTCACCATTATCCCATTTTTAGGTAGCTACAAATTGGATGAGAAAACAACCATAGAGAACACCAAGGAAATCCATACCGAAGCCATGGTAGAGGTGCTTCAACCCATGTTTGGAAAGGTGTATACTTCAAATCTTTCTTTTATCAGTTCTTTTAAAGACCATTTTAATACCTATAATGAAGAGTTGAAAGCCAATCAGGAGTGGGACAAGGTCATATGGGATGATTATACCTTCATCCTTACCAAGGCAGCTTCAATGGGACCGGTCAATGATTCACCATTACTTTATTTGATGGCTTCCATAGGGCTTACTGTAATAGGAGGATTGTTTTATATCCTACCTCTTTATCGGGGAAAGCCTGCAGGAATAAAAAATGATGGCATATTTTTCTCTTCCATGATGGCAAGAGGTTGGTTAGGTATGCTTACCGGATCATACCTGATATTATTTTATATTGTACTGTACTGGTATCCGGAATACCTTACCAATCTGGTTTTGATGGTAGATCCCTTGAGTCAGGCATTGTCAGGAGGGCCAGCCAGTCAATGGTTTTTATACGGGTTTATTTATTCATTGGCCATCGTGGTGATGGGGCTTCGCATGTTTAGGAAATACAAAGGGAATAAATATCAAATGATACGAACCTCTTCTGTGATGTTTTTCCAATTGTCATTTGCCTTTTTGCTTCCTGAAATATTGGTGCTTTTAAACAAGCCTTGGCACGACTTCAAAAATATTTGGCCTCTGGATTATTCTTTTTTCTATGAATATAGAATTGAGGGAATGTTAAATTCCGGTGCATTAGGCATGTTTATGCTTATTTTTGGTATATTATTAATTGTAATAGGGGTGCCTTTATTTACCTATTTGTATGGAAAGCGCTGGTACTGTAGTTGGGTATGCGGTTGTGGAGGGCTGGCTGAAACCTTGGGGGATCCATACCGTCAACTTTCTGATAAATCGCTTAAATCTTGGCAGATTGAACGGTACCTTGTTCATGGGGTGTTGGTTTTTGCTCTAGTCATGACCGCCCTTACTATCCTCAACTATTTTATGAGCTTTGAACTCTTGGGGCAAGCCACCGATCAAATTCATTCAATTTATGGCTTTGCCATAGGTTCTATCTTTGCAGGAGTGGTTGGTACCGGGTTTTATCCTTTTATGGGGAACCGAGTATGGTGTAGGTTTGGTTGTCCTTTAGCCGCCTATTTGGG
>NZ_CAXBOC010000680.1:0-2169 GCF_963976465.1 uncultured Cyclobacterium sp.
CAAGGACCCTCTGATTAACAGTCAGATGCTCTAACCAACTGAGCTAAGGAGGAATTTGCTTTTCTTTTTAGGCCTTTGCCTTAATTGAGATGCAAACATAACAGGTAAGTTATTTTTTTCCAAATATGAGATGATGGTTTTTATAATTTATTTTTCAACAAAATAAATTCTCATTCAGAATCAACCACTTATAGAAATAAAAAAATTCATCATTCACCCTACTTTTTCTTGTCTATCTTTAAATCTAATTCTAAAAGTTATTTTTGAATCGAATCTCTTTTAATTAATTGAAAATAGATTAAATTTGCCTTTCCTTTTAAAGCAATAAAAGGATTCTTAAGAGTAATCTCGGGGTGTGGCGCAGCTCGGTAGCGTGCTTGCATGGGGTGCAAGAGGTCGCAGGTTCAAATCCTGTCACCCCGACGAGAAGCCAGGCTGGGATAACCCGGCCTGGCATTTTTTATGAACTATTTCGTTTACTTATTGATCTACACTTTGTTATTTTCCAACAGGACTATATAGTCATAACTTTAATATTGCATGATACGGTCTGAATGGTTTACCATAACATACTGAGGAATATCTTTCAATAACCCTCTTTCCAAAGCTTTAAGGCAAGGTCGCCCTTTACCCTCCAGCCATTAATTTTTTTAATAACAGGCATCTGTGATCAGGAGACGATGGTCCATACTGTTGTGCTGCACATAGTTGAAAGATACCAAAAGCCGATTAGGTTGAACCAACCAAGCTATTCAGGAGGTTTTGGAATATTTTCCCTCCGAAATGGCTTTTGGAAGTAATAACTTTCATAAAAATAAATTAAGGGCAGATCAAAAATATCCGCCCTTATAATTGTTGAAATTTATAACTTAAAGTTTGAGGGATTTGAAGTCTTGAGTCAATGCTGTTAATGAAGATTCTACAGCCATTCGCTCTAAAGAAGAGGCACCTACAAATCCGTGAGCATCTGTGTTGGCGAGTATTACCTTCACATCATCCGGAGTATTTATAGGTCCACCATGAGCTAAGAATAGGATATCCTTATTGATCTTTCGGCCTGCTTCAATGATCTCTTGGGTCCGTTTGATAGCGAAGTCCATATCAACAGTTGCTCCTACTACTCCAATTGATCCTCCTACTGTAGTTCCTACATGAGCAATAATAGCATCCGCTCCCACCTCTGCCATTTGAACGGCCTCTTCTGGAGTGGCCACATAAACACATGAGAACAGGTCCATTTCAGAGGCTATACGAACCATTTCCACTTCCTTATAAAACCCCATTCCGGTCTCTTCGAGGATATCCCTAAAATTACCATCCACAATAGAATGGGTTGGGAAATTGTTGACTCCTGAAAACCCCATTGCTTTTACTTGTTGAAGAAAATGCCACATACGTCTTCGAGGATCCGATCCGTGAACGCCGCAAAATACCGGAATTTCTTCAACTACCGGCAAGACTTCAAACTCACCAATTTCCATGGCTACTGCATTCGCATCACCATAAGCCATAAGGCCAGCTGTGGAGCCATGGCCAGCCATTCTAAATCGTCCGGAATTATATACAATCAGAAAATCGGCACCACCCTTTTCTATGAATTTTGCACTAATTCCTGTTCCAGCCCCTGCACCAATAATGGCTTTCTTTTGAGCCAAAGTTTTTTGCAATCGTTGTCTGACTTCCTCGCGGGTGTATGGGTTCCCTTTACCTGTCCATTTGTTCGGCATTTTATATTTTTTTTGGTTCTAATTCGATTAAATATCAAGTACTATTTCATTAATTTCAATAATCGGTCTACCAAGGCTCTAGCAAAGGCTTCATCATTGATATGAGCGTCCATTTCTATTACATGAATTTCATTTTTAGCAGTCAACTTTATTGATTCAAAGAGTGCACTATTTGCTTCTGGATCATAAAAAACCCCACCTTCATTATCTATTTGTGAGATACCTTTCAATGGGACTATAATTTCCCTAGGCCCGGTAGTGTTCTTCAATTTCTCTACTAGTTGTTTCCCCAAAACCTTATTTTCTGATATATTGGTTCGCATGAGTGTTACATCCGGGGCCCAACTGTAAAGTTTCCTTGTTTGATATTCTTGAGGAACCGTGTCTATTTGGGCAAAATTGACCATATCCAAGCAGCCGGGAACTACTAGTTGAGGAATTC
>NZ_CAXBOC010000681.1:0-2158 GCF_963976465.1 uncultured Cyclobacterium sp.
CTATGAGGTCCACCCTGAATATGCAGACCCGGACTATGTGCTGGGAGAGGATGAAGAGGTTATGGATTTTGAACTGGGCTATAATTTATTGTTTTGGACCATGGAAAAAACACTGGCAGATCCTGAGCGGATGCCGGCCATGTCCGAAATAATCCATTACCCTTACCTATTTGCAGGATATTTAGCTTTGTTTTTTACAGCCATTAACCTTTTACCCATTGGGCAATTGGATGGAGGCCATGTGGTCTTTGGCCTTTTTCCCAAAAAACACAAGGTTATCTCCTTAGTGGTCTACACTGCATTTTTATTTTATGCCGGACTTGGGATAATCAGCCCTTTTGAGGACATCAACTATCTGGCACTGGCCTTGCCCCTGTATATAGGTTTTCTGTACATCTGCTATAGAAAATCAGACCTGTCCAATACCAACAAATGGATAATGGCACTTATGATTGCCTCCATTCAATACAGTCTGGTAAGTATTTGGCCGGATGTTAAAGGTTATTCCGGATGGCTTTTCTTTGCTTTCCTAGTGGGCAGGATCTTAGGTATCAAGCACCCGGAAGTAATTGATGGGAGAAATTTAAATCAAAAACGAATCGTTCTGGGATGGATAGCCATAGTCATTTTTATCCTATGCTTTACCCCTGAACCATTCGTTTTTGAAGAATAAAATCTAGTAAAATTATAATTACTCTTCTTCTAATTCTCTGTAGGCCAAAATACCTCCAAGAACATTTCGGACCTTTGTAAAGCCTTGACTTTCCAGATACTGTTTGGCATTACCACTTCTGGCACCTGATCGACAGTGGACAATGATTTCATCATCTTTGTGCATTTCTATTTCAGATAGCTTATTAGGAAGCTGGGCTAGAGGGATATTTTTAGCGCCTAGATTGTCGTCTTCATATTCATAAACTTCTCGGACATCTAAAAAAACAAACTGTTCCTCTTTGTCTAATCTTTCTTTTAATTCTTCTACTTCTATGTCTTTCATCGCTACTTATTGAACAATAATTCTATGAGTTAAAATCTGACCGTTTTTTACCATTTTGATCAGATACATTCCTTTTTGACTTTCTGTAAAATTAAGCATTTTACCTGCTTTATCCACTTCCTGTGGTATATTTATCAATCTTCCCTGAAAATCAAAAACTTTGATATCAGTGACCTCACCTACCACATACAATCTTTCCGTTACCGGGTTAGGGTAAAAAACCAATTCTTCATCCGGTATTTCGGTTTCTTCCACCACCGGGTCTAAACTCAAATGTGCCCGCATCATTAAATTACCTCTAACAAGCTCATTTTGCTGCCAGGCTCCCACCACATTATAAAAAATCCGGTCCCCGGAATCTCCACTTTTGTCTAAACCGATCGGTAGGTAATCATTTGAAAACTGAGTGAAACCAACAAAAAAGTGGTCCTCAACAAGTATATTGGAATCCAATTCAAAATAAGAATAAACACCCAAGCCGGCATCGGCCGGTATCAAGACCTCTTTTTGATATAAAGGTTCACGGCTAACGGTGTCCCATACCATCAATTCTATGGCATTATTCCTTTGGGCAGGGTCGACAAATTGAATGCTTACTCCTGCAAGGTAAGAAGGGTTGGTCAACTCAAAAGACAGGGCCAAAATACCACCTCTTTGGTTAATTCCGGCCGCATAATCGGCCATTCCATTGTCATAGGCATAAAAATCTCGAAAGGGGATGACAATTTTACTGGTATCATTCACCCTAAAATCCACATTGGAAGCCTGTCCATCTCCCTCTTCTTCCTCAAGAAACGTATCCCCTGCCATTAGGTACATGGACACTTCCACATCCATAGGCTCATCAATCGCCTCCACCAATTCTTTGACATCTAAGTTGCTGCTACTAAAAGCTCTTCGCTCCAAGGCCTGTGGAACCGGGTTAAAAGGAGTGTTGGTATTGGGTTCATCCAAAAGCTCACCTGTAGCATTATTTTTTAAGCTGACAGTATACTCCATGGCCCTAAACCTATTCGCAAAATTATTGAATTCGTTGTTTATTGGGCCGGTGATTTTTTCCTCGGTAATTTCAAAATAGGGTATGGCAAAATAAGGTGCAAAAGGGCTGCTGGGAATTTGAGTGATTGCCCTGTCCTCTGGAAACCTGTCAATAATACTCCT
>NZ_CAXBOC010000682.1:0-2156 GCF_963976465.1 uncultured Cyclobacterium sp.
AAACAATCCGCAAATGGCAGAAGGACGGGGTGAAAAACTAACTCCCTTCCCTATCGATCTTTCAGGGAACTGGCTATACTTGATTCACCCGGGCATCCATATCGGCACAAAAGAAGCATATGGAGGCATACAACCCAAGCTTAGTGAGAAGGATTTAAAAACCATTCTTTCGGATCAGTCATCATGGAAATCACAGCTGGTCAACGATTTTGAGAAAGGTGTTTTCGCCAACCACCCCGAAATTGCTACCATCAAAGAAAAACTATATGCTGCTGGTGCATGGTATGCGGCTATGTCCGGTTCCGGCTCTGCAGTTTTTGGATTATTCAAAGACCGACCGGAAGCCATTGATTTTCCGGAAAATTATTTCGTATTCACTGAAAAATTACCTTAAAAAAATGAACGATTTCCAATTGTAAAGCCTGATTCAAAACTTATTAGCCTGCATTTTACGCTCAGTGGATTTTTCTTGGGGTGCTGCCTAACCTTCTTTTATGGACATAGCGAATCAACGGGTAGATGCAGACTGAGGCCAAAATTATCAGGGTTCCCAAGTAAAATTCAGGAGTCATTTTCTCTTTCTCTCCAAAAATAATAAAAGCCAATAGAATGCCATAAACAGGCTCCATATTTACTGTCAAATTCACTGCAAAGGCTGTCAAACGTTTCATCAAATTCACCGACAATGTAAATGCAATCACTGTACATACTTGAGACAAAACCAGTAGCCAAAACCAATCCAAACCTTTCGGAACCCAAGAAAAACCAGCTTCTGCAAACCAGTTGATATAAAATGGGATAAAGACAGTGGTAAGCACAAAGGCCCCTATCATTTCATAAAAGGTAATAATAAAGGGACTATGGCTTTTAGTTAGTCTCCCATTAATCACGGTAAAACAGGCACTTAATAATGCAGATACAACTGCCAAAAAAAGACCCAAAGAATAGCCCGATTCAAACTTAAAAATCACTATTAGACCTACAATCACGATCAAGCCAAGCAATACTTCATACCATTTTATCGCTTGTTTGTTCACAATAGGTTCAATAATGGCAGTCCACAAAGAGCAAGTGGCCATCCCTGCCAAACAAACAGAAGCTGTAGACACTTGCGCCGCCCAGAAAAACAAAATCCAATGTGCCCCAATTAGGCCTCCGGTTACCAGAAATTTAAGCAAAGCATTCCACCTTACCCTTATATTTCTCTTCTTAAACTTAAGTAAAAAATACAAGCCTGCACCGGCAAGCATGGTTCGGTAAAAAACGATCTCAACGGCAGGAAGACTTATCAGTAAACCCAAAATTGCTGTAAATCCCCATATTAGAACCACGAGATGAAGCCATAAGTAATCTTTTACCATAAGCTACCTTATCTAGGAACTGTTTTGTAAAGCACCAGACCGGTAATTCCAAAAACAATATTAGGCATCCACACGGCAAGGACAGGATAAGCCGTACCTGCTTCCGCAAATGTTCTTGAAAGCAAAAACAGTATGATATAAACGAAAGCTAGCATAAAGCCCAAGGCTATTTTAAATCCTGATCCGCCTCTGGTTTTTCGAGCGGAAACAATGACCCCAATAAAAGTCAATAGAATCGCAGCGAACGGTGACATGAAGCGTACATATTTTTCTATTTTGTAAAAGCTTACATTGTCCGCTCCTCTATCTTCAAGAATCAAAATTTGGTTGGAAAGATCAGGTAGGGTGAGGGTTTCATGATGATTGAGAGGAAGGTCAAAATCATCGGGAGTAATAGACAAGGTGGTATCCATGGCATCTCCGGTAGTCCAAGTCTCCCCCATTTCATTAAACTCTCTCAACCTCCAATTTCGTGCATTCCAGACATGTTTGGCTGTATCCCAAACAATCCTTTCTGCTGAAAATTTTGAGATTAGTTTTCCTTCCTTGATATTTTCCAAAGTAAAATCATGACCTTGATTTACAGAAGTAAAATACCTCCTCATATAGGCAAATAAATTCGGCGCGACCTTAATATGAATATTTTGCTGGTTGACATCTTGACCTTTGTCCAGGTATTCAACCCTAAATTTTGAAACCCCCTCAGTGGCAACCGGTAACACCCAGCCATTTAGAAAGAAACTTACTACGGCGATCAAGAAAGCGGAAAAAAGGAAGGGCAGAAGCATTCGTAAA
>NZ_CAXBOC010000683.1:0-2148 GCF_963976465.1 uncultured Cyclobacterium sp.
GTCCCTAAAAAATAGTAAAAAACCCCTTCCCTACTTAACTGTAAGGAAGGGGTTTTGATTTTTTTGATAGGAAATTACTAAAGCAAATTTTGGTGGTAGATAGTATAGGTTTTTAGATCCTTTCCTTTAACATCAGTTGATGCAGAAATTCGCTAATCGCAAAAAAGACTTTCACTTTTCGCAAAATCATCGGTACTTAATAATCCTAAGTTTGTTCGCTACCATCCGCCCTCCCGGTAGCCATGATCTACTTTTCATAAATTATGGCTTTTCAACTTCCTGAAATAATTAATTATAATCCTCTTCAAAATTCATAATTTACCTTGGTATTAGTGTGCAAAGCAAAAGCAGGCGATTACCCCCTGCTTTGGGATGCTTGCAATGGATTGAAAAGATAAAAAAGGCGAATGTTTAGAGGAGAGATTAACAGAGAAGTCTTGTACAAATGGAATACGCGTAGCAGTACATTAACCATGTTGATTTATGTGCTTTATGGGGTATTCTATCGATTACAGCTTCCGATATGGTACGATTATTTGGTAATCAGCATTACCGTTTACAACATTCTACTAATAGCATTGATCGTATACCTAAGCATTGTAAAAAGACACTTGGTCGATCACTTAAAGAAAGCCATTTTTTTGGGAATATTTCGATTGCTTATCAATTTGGTACTGCTAAGTTTAATAGTAAGCAACAGCTTATAGAAATAGCCATAAAACCCACTACCCGACTACTTCATATGCAACTATAAGAAAAGTTATTTTCGCAATCCTTCCAATACTGCCATAAACTTTTTGACAGACAATCGATCAGAATTCTTCTTTCCTATATACCTGTACACTTCTTTGCCGTCGGGCCCAATTAAAATTAAAGCCGGATAATGAACCAATTGATTGTGGAAGGAATATCCTCCCGGAACGCCCAACTCGTCTGCCAATTGGGCGTCTACATCTCTATAAATTGTAAAACTGTCTTCATCCAGATTTTCTGCCCAAGACAAAATTTCTTCGTCAGTATCGGGTTTTATAAATACCTGGATTACATCCTTCAACCCAGCGGTTTTTTCAACATAATCATTGGTATGCCTAATACAATAGGGGCATTCTGTTTTAAGTAGAAAATGCAGGGCAACGTATTTTCCTTTTGCTTCGCTTAAAACAAATGGCTTTTCATCTCCAACCGCCGGAAGAGAAAAGTCTTTTACCTTTTCTTGGGCCAATAAACTGTTAGATATTAAGAATAAGAATAGTATTGCTAGTATTTGTGTTTTCATGGTTTTGTTTGATTTGTTTTCTTAAGGATTTACTCAATAAGCTAATTGGTTAGGATAGGCTGCTTGTGATTTTTTTGGGTTCAAACATTGAAAAAACCTGCAGGCCAATCTCTACCCACGACTATTTTTCAAACGCAAACAACAATTTCAAGGTTTAGTAAAACTTTGAAACAAAATGATTCAGGGTTGGGATAAACTGCTTTCTAAAGCTTTTGGTCCACCCACTACCGGTAATTTCAAAAACGTATTTTCCAAATCTACAGTTATTTCAGTTCCTGGTTTGGGCCAAACTGTAAATTCTTTGTCACTTGAAAAAATCATCAAAGCTATTTTTTGTCCCTTGGGGATAATTTGGTCATCGGGTTGTAAAGGAAAGCTCATGGAGTAGAATTTTCCCGGTTTCAATGGTTTTCCTTTCCGCTCTGAGGAATGGTTTTGAGGATCAGCCCAGCCTCTGGTAATAATATTGTCAGTAATTTTAGCATTTTTGGCGGTGTTCCAAGGCAGTGAGACCAGCCAAACAGATAAATTGGCAGCCGGCTTACTTGAAGAAAGCTTAATGGAAATCTCTGGGGTACCGGATAGGTGAATATCCTCCTTTAGCTCGTGGGTAAGATAAATTAGTCGGTGATTGGTACGCTCTGCCTGGGCAAGGCTTGCACCATCAAAAGAATAATTATCTTCTAAGGTTTCAACTTTCCGGCTATTGGTATTCACCAAAGCCAGGCTTCCCCTACCCGGTGCATTTCCATTTAGGTAAAGTCTTACCATAGAAGCAGCAGGATTTGGAAATGCATCGTAGGGCGTTGGCTTTTCATGAGGGTCATTTTCACGAACAATCCAAACCCTGGCATCATTTTCTACATCATTTT
>NZ_CAXBOC010000684.1:0-2104 GCF_963976465.1 uncultured Cyclobacterium sp.
ACAAGCTCCGTCATTGCATCGATTTTCAGGCTTGTCATTTTCAATATCACACAGCCAGTCAAATTTCTCAGTATTGGGATCAAAAACAGCCAATCTTGCATCCAAGGCCAGGATATAATTACCTTTTCCATCAGGGACCACCAAGCTAAGCCTATGGGGAAAAGACCATTTTTTTACCCCCGATTCCTCAGGTATCAGTCGGTATAAATGTCCTTTTTCTATATCCACCCAAAGGTAACAACCGGGATCCTCCAACCAGGTAGGACTCTCAGCCAAAACACATTGCGCGTTTAATAATAATTTTGCTTCCAAATCTCAAAGGTTTTAATCCGTGCAATAAATATTGCACGGATTATTCAATTAATTTATTTAGGCCAGTAAACAGCAATTTTCTTTTGTAAGAAAGCTACGCTTCTTTCCAATTGATCCATTCCATCTACGCCATCTTCAATACTGATCCAACTGTCGAACCCAACGCTTTTCAATTCAGAAAAAATGGCATCATAATCATTCAGTCCTTTTCCAATTTCACCATGGCTCAACCTCTTGGCATAACCTACTGCCCCACCTTCTTCTTTTCTCAAATCTTCAATGGTTCCTGTTTTCAAATAGCGGTCACTCGCGTGCATGGTCACCACCCTTTTAGAAACCCTTTTTAATAACTCTAAAGGATCTTCTCCTGCGAGAAAAGTATTACTAGGATCATAATTTACACCAAAATTTGGATGGTCTATGCTGTCCACTAATTTACAAAATACGTCCATTTGCTGAGCAAATTCAGGATATTCCCAAAAATCATCTTTATAGTGATTTTCAAGGATCAAAGTAATCCCCCTCTCTTGTGCATAGGGAATACAAGCCATGATTGAATCTGCAGCCAATTTGACACCTTCATCTAAGGTCAATTCAGGTCTTTTTTGTCCGGACAATACTCGACAATAGCCCCCTCCTAAAATATGGGTCATGTCTATCCAATGCTTTTGCTTTGCAATTTCTTTTTCACGGAAAGATTTGTCGGGATGTGTAAAATCCGGTGAACAACACATCATGGGTATAACTTTTCCTGTATCCTCCACCATTTTTCTATAGGTAGGCCACTTGGACTCATCTTCCATGTCAAGAAAACCTGCGTACCATTCAAGCCCCTCTACTTCCAATGTAGAGGCCAATTGAATCCACTCTTCAAGTTTCATTGTTCCATCTTTGCAGAGGGCCTGCATAAAGGCTTTGGGAAATGCTGCTAATTTAGGCATATTTAATTTTTCAATTGTTATTTTAATTTATTGTACTCGTGTCTTTGGGAGCATTTCTCCCGATTAATGGATATTGCTCAAGTTCCATTAGTTGACCACTTACAGGACCGGACTCATCTGATAACCAGAAAATAGCTGCAGCAGCTATTTCTTCAGGAGCTATTATTCTTCCGGCAGGAGCATACATTTTCGGCAGGTCTTCAAACCACCGGTCAGAAAGTCCATGTTCCTTTTTCCTTTGTTTTTCAGTTTCTGTCAATACCCATCCCGGGTTGATTTGATTGACCCTTACACCATGATCTCGGAAAAGACTGTCCCCAAGATTTCTGGTCATGGTCATCAGTCCACCTTTGGAAATACTATAGGCGAGCAAATTTGGCTCCCCACTCCAGGCATTTACTGAACCGATGTTCAATACATTCCCTTTATTGGCTTCCATTTGCTTTAATGCTGCTTTGATTAAAAGCAAGGGTGCTATGGTATTGATGGACAATACCTTTTCCAAAAACGGCTTGTCCACAGCTTGCAAATCAGATGAAACCACCCAGGCGGCATTATTTACTAAAGCATCTAATTTGCCAAAAGTACTTACAGCCAAATCAACCAACCTTTCAGCACATCCCTCTTTTTGCAAATCTTCAATATGAAGTACCGCCTTATCAGCTCCAATGGTTGCCACAACATCTTGCCCCCAATCTTCTTCCAAACCATGGATGACCAATTTGGCTCCCTCTTGGGCACATTTCAATGCTATGGCCTTCCCAATACCGGTAGTGCTTCCGGTAACGATGATTACTTTATCTTTTAGGCGCATAATTAAACAGGTTTCAGCACACTTTTTACCACCTCAC
>NZ_CAXBOC010000685.1:0-2093 GCF_963976465.1 uncultured Cyclobacterium sp.
CGGGTGATTGGGATACCTTGAGGGGACGGCAGAGACCTCCGGGCTTTGGTTGACTTGCTCAGGTTTTGTCAGGTAATGAATGCCCAATGCAGTTCCTGGTACCGTAAGAAAATGATCGATAGCAGCCCGATAAGATTCATTCACCGAAAGGGTATCAATATGACTTTCATTGGCCGGGTGCAGGTAAGAAACGATCTTTTGCCCTTCTTTTACCTCCACCTCATCCAAAAGGAGTAGGTATGGTTTTGAAGAAGGCGTTTTGTGCATTAATATCATGCTACGGTTGTGTACAGCGGAAGGAAGGGCAGGCCCGGCATTCCCCATGGCATAATCAAAATCTTGTCGGCTAATGTGCTCCACAATTCCATTTCCTAATCGGGAATCATGGTCTTTTCCATCTATGGTAAGGGTATTGTTTAAAGCGGCAGACCGGGTGGGCTCCCCTAGTCTACCTCCATTGACCAAAAGCCTGTTCCCCATTCCGGACAAGGCCAAGCCATTGGTTTCCTGATGAGTATGCCATTCATCCTGGCTTTTTATATTGTAAAGGACCGCATGCATACCCAGGGAATCATTGGGGCTTTCCCTGAGAAAAGCACCGCCATTTTCATACACAGTACTTTGGGGAGATCTTGGATAGGGCAATTTTTTTCGCGGTAGCAAATAGGAAATGATATGTCCCCTTTTCTTGTCATGCTCGTGAAACCAGGAGGCATAAGAAGCCGCCAATTCATCAAAATTACCTACCCGGGCATGTAATAAATCATTATTCAAGGTTTGACTGGGTAGCATGTCTCCTATGATGGCCATTTCCTTGTTGTTGTTTACACTGGCACTAAAGAGCCATCGGTGGTACTTTTGCAGTCTTTCATTGGCGTAATACCTTTGATCTATCCCGGTAAATTCCAGTACATCCATATAGCCGGCTTTGGAAATGCGGCTGTCCCCACCTCCTACTCTTTCCCAAGCGTAATGGATGGTGACCGGTGACACGCCATCAGGGGTAATTTGATGCATAATCCCTTTAAAATAAGCATCATCAGGCTCGGTTCGCACACCTTTGTAGATGTCCCAGGCACCATGTGTACCTAGCCTTACATCTGCCCAACTGCCTTTGCGGTTGATCTTGGAAAGCTGTGAGCCAATCACCTTTTCACAGGCAAGGATTTCTTCTTTGGATAAGTCATTGTACACGATATCTAGGGCAAGTATGGCTACAAAAAACGAACTCATGGGAGGCACTACGCCACCCCAATCCCTTTTTTCTGTAAGCGTCAAATTTGAATAACCATTTAAGATAAGGGCTTTGACTTTTTGGGCATATCTGGCTTTGTTTTTAGGATAGAGGATATAAGATAGAGCCACAGCCCCCATATAATCCTGTAAATCATAGGCTCCGGAAATGGCTTGGTTGAAACCTTCTTCTGTGATCTTCAAAGCATCCTCAGCCATGGACTTCCAGGGTTCATAATAAGCTTTTTCTCTGTGTGCCTTAAACTGATCTTGGGTTACGATTAGAAAAGGATGGCTAAGGGATTGGGCAAAAACCGAAGACCTCTCCAACATTAAAAAAATGCTAAGTGTTACAGTTAAGGTTAACTTGAATTTATTCATTGATTTAAAAATTAGGTATTTAATCCAAATTTAATGTGTAAAGCGCCAAAAGACGCTGCATAAAAGCAGGCCCTCCTGTTATGGTTTCATAGTGTTGATGCTTACTGGTGGCTTTTGGTAAAGGACTGTTCTCATCCAAAAAAAGCCTTATGCCCATTTGGGCAAAAAAATCAGCTCGCTCCTTGTATGCTTTATTTCCTGTCAACTGAAATAAGGTGCTCATAAGTTGTATTACATCCGCAAAAGCATCCGGATTCTGAGGTAGAGACAAATCAGGACTTGCTTTCAGGTATTGATCAGCAGCAGCAATTATCATAGATTTATATTGGTCGGCAATTTTTGAATAATTAGGCAAAAGTTGCTCGTATCTTTGGTACAAGAGATTGGCCGTTCCGGCATGCGTTCCATAGCCATAGCCTGTCGCCCAAGTTTGGGTATAAGGCTTGTTCATGGATCGGTTTCTGGGGGCGCCGGTCTCT
>NZ_CAXBOC010000686.1:0-2083 GCF_963976465.1 uncultured Cyclobacterium sp.
CAATTTGGTTTTCTCCACTATCAATGCTTCCAGAAGCACCACTTTTTTAATTATATTCTCAATTATACCCATTGTTTCACTATTAATCCCTACGCTTTATTCTACCATTTACCCGTACTTTATTCCTTTTCTATTAATGCAAAAAAGCAGCGTTTAAGATTGGGTAAATTTATAATCTTTTTGTCATCCTATCTTTTACAGCTTTCACCATTTCCAATGGGGCCTGGTGGGGTCTTCCGGTTGCCTTCTCAAAATTAGAAGGCACATCATTGACTCCTCGCTTTATACCTTCATAAATACCGGCGATTACCGTTCCTATAAAATCTCCTAGGGCTGCTGTTCTTTCTTTCCGGTAATCTTCTACAGATACCTGATGGTAAGACAGTTGAGTTCCATACACTTCATTGATAATAGCTGCTAACTCTTGTTGGGTGATGGGTTTTCCACCTAGATTATAAATGTGCCCATTGTGTTCATCCTTCAATAACATTTGGGTATAGGCCATAGCTAATTCATCCCTGCTTGTATAAGTACACTTCCCCTCTCCTGCACAATTTCTGATTTCACCATCTTCAATGTAGTGGTCTATGTATTCAATATCCGGTTCGATGTAAATCCCATTTCTTCCGATCGCCCAAAGCAGACCTGAGCCTTGTACATCTTTCTCCGTCTGCCTGTTGCTTTTAACGATTGGGCTAAATGCCGTGTTTTCTTCGTCCCCTATGATACTGGTATAAACAATTTTTTTAACTCCATTTTGCTTTGCTGCTTCAATCACATTTCTATGCTGCTGGATTCTCTTTTCAGGATGATCCATACCTGAAACCAATAACAAGGTATCAATTCCTTTCAAGGCTTCATTGAATTGATTTCGGCTATTATAATCTCCTTTCCTGATCTCAACACCTAGGTGATTGGCCTTTTCAGGAGTTCGCGCAATACCTTTAACCTGGTTTTCACCGACTTCTTTTGTCAATTGATTGACTATAGAAGCTCCTAATTTCCCACTGGCTGATGTAACTGCTATTTTCATGATATTATTTTTAGTTTTCATCCTGAAATGGTGCAAACATACACCTGATTTACTTTCTCAATCAAAGGTCGCTACAAGCCTTGGCACTAAAAAGGTTAATCCTTAGCTATAAATGGTAAATATGGGAATTGGAAACTTAGGACTACCAAATACAGGAAATTAATTCATCCTATCCGGAAAAATGATTCGGTTTAGCAATTACTTCGGTATTATCCCTCCCCATTCAAGCCATTTAAGAAATCCGCCAGTGCAAAGCCCATACTGAAACAACCCTGAAGCAAATACCCTCCGGTGGGTGCATACCAGTCCAGCATCTCTCCAATGGCGTAAGAATTGAGCATTTTTTTAATTTGAAAATTCGAATCAACCTCATCCAAAGCAATACCACCCATGGTTGAAATAGCTTCATCCAACGGTCCTGCGGACTTGAGCTTTATAGGCACTGCTTTGATCGTTTGAAGAAGTAAATCGGGATTTGAAAATGTGTTTTTGTCACAAAACTGTTTTAACAAACCAATGGAAGTACGGTCTAAATTCAGTTCTTTACTTAAAATACTTGTTACTTTAGCTTGTCTGGACCCATTGTATTTCGCTTTCAACTGAGCGATTGTTAAGCCGGGCTTTAAATCCAAATGGACAATAACCTCCCTTTTTAACAAAAAAGACATTTGAATTTCTCTGCTTAAGGCATAGATAGCATTGCCCTCCAAACCAAATCTTGAAATACTCAATTCTCCCTTAACCTCTTGTTTTCCAAAGGTCAAGGCAATATTTTTTAGAGGTTTTCCTTCATGTGCTCCAATAAACTCCTTGCCCCAAGCTACTTCAAAGGCACAATTGGCAGCCCTCAGCGGCTGAACATTTATTCCTTTTTCTTCAAATTTCTCTTTCCAGGCGCCATCAGAACCTGTCACTTTCCAGCTTGCCCCTCCCAATGCGAAAACTACAATATCGGTATCAATTTTTAGGTCCTTATCAAATCGTAGACACCCCTCTTTATCCCAACCCAACCAATTGGTATTCAGTCTGAATTGAATGTCTTTATCAGCA
>NZ_CAXBOC010000687.1:0-2080 GCF_963976465.1 uncultured Cyclobacterium sp.
TGTTTCCCAGTGGGGCCATGATTTTAGACCGGAATATTTAAAATTGGGTGCCTTGAGAAAGGCATTTCCGGATACCCCATTTTTGGCATTAACGGCTACGGCAGATAAGCAAACCCGTAAAGATATTGCTGCCAGACTACACCTGAACAAACCGGAGTGGTTTATCTCGTCTTTTGATAGGCCTAACATTACTTACAGGGTTACCTTTTTACAGCACCGGCCCAATGATTCCGGAATAGTCTATTGTCTTTCCAGAAAATCTGTAGAAAACACAGCAGCCAAGCTCAATGCCAATGGTTTTTCTGCTTTGCCCTACCATGCCGGCCTCAGCAAAGAAAATAGGCAAGAAAATCAAGAAAAATTTATTAAGGATGAGGTAAAGATAATTGTTGCTACCATTGCTTTCGGGATGGGAATAGACAAGTCCAATGTTCGTTTTGTGGTGCACACCAATATGCCTCAAAATATTGAAAGCTATTATCAAGAAACCGGGCGCGCAGGTAGAGATGGTTTACCTGGAGAGGCCTTGCTGTTTTATAGTCTGGGGGATAGTATCACCTTAAAGAGAATGATAGAAAGTGCCGAAAATGAGGAGTATGTCAGACACATGAAGGCAAAAATGAATACCATGGTAGAATTTTGCCAAACCAAATCATGTAGGAGAAAGTATTTGTTAGGGTATTTTGGTGAAGAATATTCCCAGGATTGTGGCAACTGTGATGTTTGTTTTCAAAAAGACAATAAATCAGACATGACTATTTTTTCCCAGATGCTTCTTTCGGCAGTTGTTCGTTTGGGACAACAATATGGTCTGGGACATGTTATTTTGGTGTTGAGAGGATCTCAATCTGTAAAAGTTACCAATGCCCAAAAAGAACTATCGGTTTATGGGATTGGAAAAGATAGAAGTGATGATTTCTGGAAAAGGTTAGGGTTTCAGTTAATTGCAGAGGGATATCTTTTTCAAGAAGATCCTCAAAGACCTATTTTGAAGCTAAGTGACTTGGCATGGGAGAAATTGAAACGAAAGGAAAAATTTCTCTTGGCCATGGAAGAGGAAGTGTTTAATCTCCGAGAGCCAAGCAATAAAAAAGATGAGGTCCTGTTTGAAAAACTAAGAAATGTTCGCAAGACTTTAGCGGATCAACAGAATGTGCCACCCTATATTGTTTTTTCTGACGCTACCCTCGTAGAAATGAGCCAGCGATATCCCAGAAATGAAAAGGAATTAATTAGAATCGGGGGAATAGGGCAGCTTAAATTAGAAAAATATGGGAAGGCCTTTATAAAGGAAATCAATGCTCATATAGAGGAGAATGATATTAACCCCAGTCAAAATCCCGGAGCGCCCAAACGGAAGCTGAAAAGGGCTCCTTCAGCTTCCGTACTAGAGACATTTGCCTTGTACCAAGAAGGGAAGACCATTTTTCAAATTGCCCAATATAGATCCTTAGCCAAAACTACCATTGAAGGGCATATAACTCAGCTAATTGAGGAAAATAAAATAGCAAAAGACACTTTTTTAAATGAAGAAAGCAGCAAGGAAATACTGGAGGCTGACAAGCAACTGGAAGGCAAAGGTTTAAAAAGGCTAAAAGATCATTTTGGTGAGAAGTTTTCCTATTTTGACTTAAAGGTAGCTTTGGTTGGGAATAGTAAAGTAAACAATTGATTAAACTGTATTTAATAAACGCATTCGCTGGAATTCCTTTTCATGTATAGTGGATGATGAGTTGGCTTAGCAAATTGGTTGGAGCATGTATTTAAACAATTTATTGAAAACTGTGTATTTGCATCTATAAGCCAGTCTCCATCGGTGACTTTCTGATTGGCCTGATTAACATCATCCACTTGAATACAGGTCAAGGTTGGAAAATTTCCAGAAGTATTTAATTCCGAAATAGCGGTATTATTACCATTTTTTAAGTTCAAGGTCCTTAATGGAATTCCGCCCAGTGCTGAATTATAAGCTAATCGAATTGTTTCAATATTTGGGGAGGTAGAGAAATCTAAATTTTCAACACTGGTATTTTCACCCTCAAAAGTTATAAGGTTGTTTGACCCGCCGTTATTTATAGAT
>NZ_CAXBOC010000688.1:0-2072 GCF_963976465.1 uncultured Cyclobacterium sp.
TTGGAGCTGTTTTTTGGCCTCAGGATACTCATTTGTTGATTTTCTTATTGCTGATTTTCTTTGTTTTTGTTATCCTATTTACGGTGGTTTTCGGAAGGGTGTTTTGCGGTTGGGCTTGTCCCCAGACACTATTCATGGAAATGGTCTTTCGCAAAATAGAGTATTGGATAGAAGGGGATGCCGGCCAGCAAAGAAAATTGGATGCCATGCCCTGGAATGCAGAAAAAATAAGAAAGAAGTCCATCAAAATGTCCATTTTCATTTTGATTTCTCTCCTTATTTCACATACGGTAATGGCTTACCTTATAGGTATTGATGAAGTAAAAGAAATTGTTACATCTTCTCCGGCAGATAATTTAGCGGGCTTTTTTGGTCTGCTGGCTTTTACTGGGATCTTTCTCTTTGTTTTTTCATGGTTTAGAGAGCAGGCATGTATTGTGGTTTGTCCCTACGGACGCCTTCAAGGTGTGTTACTGGACAATCAATCCATTAATGTGACCTATGATTATAAAAGAGGGGAGCCGAGGGCACCCATAAGAAAGAAAAAGGTAGAAGAAAAGCCGGTCGGAGATTGTATCGATTGTACTTTATGTGTGCAGGTTTGCCCAACAGGAATTGATATTCGAAATGGCGTACAAATGGAGTGCGTAAACTGTACGGCCTGTATGGATGCCTGTGACGATGTCATGGAAAAAGTGGATCGTCCCAAGGGCTTGATTAGATATGCTTCTGAAAACAGTATTCTGACCGGAACATCGAAATTGCTAACAGGGAGAGTGAAAGCCTACTCTGCTATACTTTTGTTGTTGATCGTGGGATTTGTTTCTTTATTAGCTACCAGGGATGACTTGGGTGCCACAGTGACAAGGTTTAGGGGAATGACCTATCAAACCAGAGAGGGCGCGCAAATCAGCAATCTTTATGAAGTTACCTTAATCAATAAAACCTTTGATGAACAGGAGGTTACCTTAGTGCCTGATGATCCTACATTTACCTTAGAAAAGGTGGGACATACTGATTGGCACCTTGAGGGTCAGTCCAAGTTTGAGGGTAGGTTTTTTCTGGTTAAAAATCAGGAAGACATGAAAGTACCGCAACAAAATGTGGACCTTTTATTGCAACAAAACGGAGTAACCATAGATCGGATTTCGACGAGTTTTATGGGGCCTGTGGCAGAATGACAATATTTAAAGAATAGGATATATGAATTGGGGAAATGGGATTTTATTATTATTACTTGTTTTTATTGGCTTGATGGTTAGCTTGGTTACCATTTGTGTGAAGCAAGATGATATTCATTTGGTTACTGAGGATTATTATGCAGAGGAAATAAAATATCAGGAGCATATAGATAGGGTGAGTAATACCCAGGCTATTGAAGGGAAGGTCATGCAATTTGATGTCCTAAGCAAGACGCTTCAATTCAAATTGCCTGTGGGTGCCAAAGGCGAGTTGCACTTATTTAGACCTTCGGATGCGAGGCTGGATAAGAAAATTCAGATTGTAATTAAGGATCATGAATCCAACATTTTAAAACTGAATGATTTAGAACCGGGTTATTGGAAAGTGAAGATGACTTGGGAAGCAGATGGGGTAGCCTATTTTGAAGAGAAGAAAATAGATGTTTAAATGATTTGGACCGCCTTTATCTGGGGTTTGCTTGGCTCATTTCACTGTGTGGGTATGTGCGGACCTATAGCTCTGGCCTTAGCAGGGAAAGATAGCAACAAGTATTTGTTCAATAAATTACTCTATAATTCAGGTCGGGCTGTTACTTATTCCCTTTTAGGTGGATTAGTTGGGCTGCTGGGATTTTCTCTTTCCCTGGCAGGTATACAACAATGGGTTTCCATTGTCCTTGGACTGATCATAATTGGCTTGGCTTTTTTTTATAAAGAATCTGAAAAGTGGATAACCGGATCTACATTTTCAAAGTCATTGACAAAGTTAAAATCACAGCTGGGAAAATCTATAAAAAGAGGTGGGAGCAAAGCTTTTTTTCTATCCGGCCTATTGAATGGCTTTCTTCCCTGTGGAATGGTGTATATGGCTTTGGTGGCTTCTTTGGCCTT
>NZ_CAXBOC010000689.1:0-2028 GCF_963976465.1 uncultured Cyclobacterium sp.
AGCTGATCAAATAAAACCGGATGCCAAAGAAGCCATTACTTCACTTAGAAGGCTTGGTATTCAACAAATAATGATATTATCCGGAGATAAAAAGGAGGTAGTAAAAGCATTAGGAAAAGAACTAAAGGCTGATGAAGCCCTTGGAGGAATGCTTCCTGAAGAAAAATATGCTAAAATTGAAGCCCTAAAAAAAGACCCGGAAAATGTGGTCGCATTTATTGGAGACGGTATCAACGATGCGCCTTCCATTGCTGCTGCGGATGTAGGCATAGGCATGGGAGGTGTGGGTAGTGATTTGGCCATTGAGTCTGCGGATATTGTGATTCAGACAGACCATCCCTCCAAGGTAGCCCTGGCTTTTAAAATTGGGAAAGCAACCAAAAGCATCGTATGGCAAAACATCGCTCTTGCCTTTATGGTAAAGTTTTTGGTATTGAGCCTGGGAGCTGCAGGGTTGGCAGGTATGTGGGAGGCTGTTTTTGCCGATGTGGGCGTAGCCCTCTTGGCCATTTTAAATGCCATAAGAATAAATTATTTATTCAAATAAATTCGAACATGCTATTTACCGCTATTACAAGTCAGGAAGAAATATGGGCAATTGTAAACAAGGAGCTTCAATTGGCCTCAAAGGAGGTGCAGCACCCTTTCCGCTTCGTAAATTTTTGTACATCAGCTGGAAATCAGCCTGATAGCAGGTATGTAGTACTTCGAGAGGTAACCGAAGAATTGCAATTGTTATTTTACACAGATAGCAGAAGTAAAAAAATAGCTCAAATACGGGAAAACCCCAATGTTTCATTGTTGTTTTACCATCCCTCTGCACGCTGCCAGGTCAAAATTAAGGGGATTGCTACCATTTTAGCTCAAAAGGAAGCCAATGAAGGTTACTGGGAAAACATTCCTCCTGAAGCGCAAAAAGCCTATCAGTCCAAATGGCCACCAAAAACTGAGGTAGAGACTTCAGAAAAAGGAATGATGCTGGATGTCAAGTACAATAATGACTACTTTTCGGTAATTAAAGTTGTTACATATGAATTAGAATGCCTTCAATTAGATAGCAAGGGTCATCTAAGGATTGCTTTTAAGAAGGAAAATGAAAAATGGCAATCAAGCTGGCTGGTACCTTAGGCTTAATTTCTATTCAATTGTCCGTTGGGCAAAAGGAATAAAAGTGCTATCTTCAATGGTTTAAAGCCAGCAATAACATTTTAAAAAACAATTTTCCATGCATAACAATAACAGAAGAGACTTCATCAAAAAGACCGGATTGGCAACAGCCATTTTGGGTTTAGGCCTTGGAGGGCAGGCCATTTCCATGGCTCCCCGTAAGGAATTATTTAAAATTTCATTGGCCCAATGGTCTGTCAACAGATTGCTATTCAATCAAAAGATGGACAACTTAGACTTTGCTGTACTTGCCAAAAAACACGGGATTTCAGCTGTAGAATATGTGAACCAGTTTTTTATGGACAAAGCCAAGGATACGGCTTACTTGAAAGAAATGAAAACCAGGGCAGAAGGAGAGGGGGTTACTTCAGTTTTGATCATGTGCGACAATGAAGGAAAATTAGGTGCCAGAGATCAGGCAGAGCGTATGCAGACGGTGGAGAACCACAAAAAATGGGTAGAAGCTGCTAAGTTTCTTGGTTGTCACTCCATCCGAGTAAATGGATATTCTTTTACTAGATACAGTGCAGATAAAAAGGACTTTGCAGAATCACAGAAACTTGTAGCTGATGGCTTGCAAAGCCTTTGTGAGTTTGCAGATACCATGGATATTAATGTAATGATTGAAAATCATGGAGGGTTTTCCAGCGATGCCAAGTGGCTTTCAGGTGTAATGAAAGCAGCCGATCACCCAAGGGCCGGCACACTTCCGGATTTCGGCAATTTCTTGATGTATAGAAATGAAGGAGAAAAAACCCTTAGCTACGATTCTTATAAAGGAGTGAAACAATTGATGCCCTATGCCAAAGGAGTAAGTGTAAAACCTACGGTATGGGATGGCAAAGGCAATCAGTCTCAGCT
>NZ_CAXBOC010000690.1:0-2011 GCF_963976465.1 uncultured Cyclobacterium sp.
GTTTTGGCTTTGTACAACCTTATTGCCAAAAAGGCCGGGGTTAGCACTGCCGGTGGAAGCAATTTAGAATTAAACAATCTATCGAAAGCAGCCAACGAATTGTGGGCCAACAAAGGCAAATCACTTGTTGTTTCCGGATCCAATGATCCCAATGTTCAAGTGGTTGTGCATGCAATCAATGAGCTTTTAGAGAATAACAATAAAACTGTGGATTTCGAAAATCCTGCTTATTTCCGAAAAGGAGATGACAACAGGATGAAGCAGTTCATCGCTGAATTAAATGCAGGAAGAGTTGGAGGAGTTATTTTTTACAACTGTAACCCGGTTTATGATTTCGGGGGAGGGCAGGAATTAGCTGCAGGAATCAGCAAAGCAAAAGTTTCTGTTTCCACCTCAGAAGTTAAAGACGAGACTGCATCTTTGGTTCAGTATCTTGCTCCGGATCATCATTACTTGGAATCTTGGAATGATTTCAATCCTAAAAAAGGAGTTTATAGCTTGGCTCAGCCGGTTATCTCTCCATTATTCAGTACCCGCCAAGCTCCTGAAAGCTTTTTAAAGTGGGCCGGTAACACGACTTCATATTATGATTTCATAAGAGAAGAATGGCAGGCTACTTTTGCTGAAAGTGGAATGGAGGGAGACTTTCAATCTTTCTGGGATAAATGCTTATTTGATGGTGTTTATATCTCTGAATCTTCAGAAGAAGGTGAAGCTTCCACATTGGAGGCTGTAGGAAATGTTGCCACCGCTGCAGCAGCCATCGGCAAAGCTTATCAGGCTCAGGGTTCAGGAAGTGAATTGGTGGTTTATACCAAAGTAGGTATTGGCTCAGGAGCATTTGCCAACAACCCTTGGTTGCAGGAAATGCCGGATCCAATTTCAAAAGCTACCTGGGACAATTACTTGACAGTCTCCCAAAAGTGGGCCAATGAAAATGGTCTTAAAATGAATGAAGGAGGCACCCAATTGGCAAATGTTTCTGCCAACGGACAGACCTTCACCGTCCCTGTTTTGGTTCAACCGGGTCAGGCAAATGGTACATTTGGATTGGCTTTAGGTTATGGAAGAACTGCAGCGGGAAGAGTAGCAAACGGGATTGGTGTCAATGCCTATGCCCTAATTAATGCAAACAAAGGGTTTGTTGAATACCATATCACTGAAGGAGTAAGTGTAAGTCTTACCGGTGAGCGTTACAGGATAGCGCAAACACAAACGCATCAAACCTATATGGGTAGAAATTTCGTTGTGCAGGAAGCTACTTTAGGAGAATATAAAGAAGATGCCAGCGCCGGAAGGTATCACCCGGAAATTTATAAGGACGGGGAATTTGTTAAGCCTAGCAAAATCTCATTGTGGTCCGGACACAAATACAGTCAGCACCACTGGGGCTTGGCCATTGACATGAACTCTTGTATTGGTTGTGCGGCTTGTACCGTGGCTTGTCAGGGTGAGAACAATGTGGCTGTTGTTGGTAAAGAAGAAGTATTGAACAGAAGAGAAATGGCCTGGATAAGAATTGACAGGTACTATAGCTCTCCTGAAGGAGCTACTTCAAATGCTGAGCTTGAGCAAGCAGCAGACAATCCGGAAGTTACCTTCCAGCCAATGATGTGTCAGCATTGTAACAACGCCCCTTGCGAAACTGTATGTCCTGTGGTAGCCACCACTCACAGTTCCGAAGGGCTTAACCAAATGACTTACAACCGTTGTATTGGTACCAGATATTGTGCCAACAACTGTCCTTATAAAGTAAGAAGATTCAACTGGTTTAAATACCATGACAATAAGGATTTTGCAGGGGTAAATACTGCTCAAAATGATGATTTGGGTAAAATGGTACTTAATCCTGATGTGACGGTAAGAGCGAGAGGGGTAATGGAGAAATGTTCCATGTGTGTGCAACGTATTCAAGCAGGTAAATTAACTGCTAAACGTGAAGGTAGAAAAATGAAGGACGGTGATGTGAATGTTGCCTGCGCAGTAGCTTGTCCTACTGAAGCCCTTGTTT
>NZ_CAXBOC010000691.1:0-2004 GCF_963976465.1 uncultured Cyclobacterium sp.
TGTCTTCTTTCAGAAAAGCTATTTTGCCTATCGGAGCAGCTATTGGCGGCATGGTAGTTCCGGCAGCCATTTATCTTATTTTCAACTTCAATGCTGCTACCGAGCACGGTTGGGGAATCCCAATGGCTACAGACATAGCCTTTGCCATTGGAGTGCTTTCTTTTTTTGGAGATCGTGTACCTGTAGGGCTCAAAGTATTTTTGGTGGCCCTGGCTATAGTTGATGACTTAGGGGCGGTTTTGGTTATAGCTATATTTTATACTTCTGCTATTTCATACATGGATCTTTTGCACGCTATCTTGTTTTTTTTAGTACTGGTAGGAGGTAATTATTTAGGTATTCGCAAAGCCTGGTTTTATGCACTCATTGGGATCGGTGGGGTTTGGTTGGCATTTTTTTTCTCCGGGGTACATCCGACCATTGCAGGCATTCTCACGGCTTTCACCATTCCTGGTAAGGTTAAGATCAAGGAAGAAGATTACTTAAAAAATCTCCAAAAACTTCATTTGCAATTCTTAGAGGCAACTCCTATTAAGGGTAACTTCATTTCAGAAAAACAACTCAGTATTCTGGAAGAGATCAAGCAAAAATCAGATGATGCTGAAACTCCCTTGCAAAAAATAGAGCATCACCTGGCACCTATTGTAGGATTTTTTATTCTGCCCTTATTTGCCCTGGTCAATACCGGGATTCACATTCATGGAAATTTAGTAGAAATTTTAAGTCATCCCATTAGCCTGGGGATAGGTTTCGGGCTTTTGGTTGGCAAGTTTACCGGTATCTTAGGAGTAAGCTGGCTTTTGGTGAAATTTAAGCTGGCCGAGTTACAAGAAGGAATTTCCTGGAGACACCTTTCGGGAGTAGCCATGATAGCCGGAATAGGCTTTACCATGTCACTATTCATCACTGAATTGGCATTCCAAAAAGAGGAATATACATTCATTGCCAAACTAAGTATTTTGTTTGCTTCAGTGCTTGCCGGTGTCATTGGTGCAATTATACTTCGTCTGTATGGCAGAACAGAATCTACAACTAAACCGGCAATGAACAATTGACTTATATACAATGGTAAACAAAATAGACTATGATAGTTTCTTAAAACAACTGATCAAGCGCCTGAGTCCGGCTGTGATACTGGTGGCTTTGGTGGCCATCGTTTATGTATACCTCATGCAATTTGTTGATCATAAAATAAGCTGGGTACCTTACCTGGTGGTTTTATTTGCCCTGACCAAAACCATATATTTTACATTTTTTACTTTCAAACAGGTAAATAAATCCATTCGCCAGTGTCATTCCTTTGGGCAATTGCTCTGGATTTTCGGGCTACTGGTACTGTTGATTATCTTCTCCTATGCCGCAGATTATAGCTGTATTGCTGCTGCCAATACAGGCTCATTTCAGGGATTTAACACATCGGACAACATGGGTTATCTCAGCTTTTTATTTGAGTTCTTCTATTTCAGTGTGGTAACTTTTGCGGCAATCGGTTACGGAGACATTGTACCCTTAACGTATCCTGCCAGGATATTGGTGATCATGGAGATCGCTCAAAGCTTTGTACTGATCGTATTCGGATTATCCAACATAAATAATATTCATACCAAAATTAAAACGCAATAACATTATGAAAAAGAAAATAGCACTTATCGGATATGGTGTAATCGGCAAAAGAGTAGCGGATGCTATTGCACTGCAAGAGGATATGGAATTGGCCGGAGTTTGTGATGTGATCAGTGATTGGCGCATTCAAGCAGCGGTAAGCAAAGGATATACTATTTATGCTGCTACTCCAGAAGCTAAAAGCGACATGGAGCAGGTAGATATTTCCCCGGCAGGCAACATGACTGACCTTTTAGATGTAGCAGATGTAGTAGTGGATTGTACCCCCAAGAAGATAGCTGTCCAAAACGTGCAGACGTACAAAGAGCGAGAAATCAAATTTATCCTTCAAGGAGGTGAAAAACACGAAACTACCGGACATTCCTTTAGCGCAGAAAACAA
>NZ_CAXBOC010000692.1:0-1962 GCF_963976465.1 uncultured Cyclobacterium sp.
TTGCTCAAGATTTTGAAGGAGAGCGAGATCGGATGGTCTTGCAAACCTTGTATCTCACCGGAATCAGGTTGTCTGAATTAATAGGTTTGGAGTGGTCTTCCGTGGACCTTAGTCAGTTACAAATAAAGGTTTTGGGAAAAGGTAAAAAATTTAGAATAATACCCATTTCCGATAGCCTTAGGAACGCCATTCTACTGTATAAAAAAGTTTTTGAAGATAGTTTTTCTATTCCAAACGAAAATGATTTCTTTATCGTTAAATCAAATAGAGAGCAGGCTTACCCAATGATGATTTATCGAATTGTAAAGAAATATTTAAATCTTTTTGTCCGAAACACCAAAAGTAGTCCTCACCTTATGAGGCATACCTTTGCTACTCATTTGCTTAATAAAGGAGCAGACTTAAACGCTGTCAAAGATCTTCTGGGCCATGCAAGTCTTGCTGCAACCCAGGTTTATACTCATAATTCTATTGAGAAACTTAAGGCTGTGTATGAACAAGCACATCCTAAAGCTTAAATTAAAGTTTAACTTTTAAACGTTTATTATTATGAAATTACAAATGCATTCAATTCGTTTCGTTGCTGATCAGAAATTGATCGATTTTATCCAGAGAAAAGCGGATAAACTTGACACCTATTTTGATCAAATCATGGATGGAGAAGTGTTTATGAGGTTGGATAAAAATGATAAGAGTGAAAATAAAATCGTTGAAATCAAACTGAATGTACCCGGAAAACAATTTTTTGCAAAAAGTCAAAACGACTCTTTTGAAGCTGCAGCAGACGACTCAATAGAAGCCCTTAGAAGGCAAATTAAAAAGCACAAGGAAAAGCTTGTTCTGGCCAAACAATAAATAATTGGTCATTTTAATATAATGAAAGGGTTGCTTATGGCAACCCTTTCTTAGTTCATACAGGAGACCTATCTATCCAATAATACTTTTTCCCCCATTTTATTTTCTCCTCAGCTGTGTTGCCGTTAATGATGGCCATTATCATCTCATTAATATATTTGGGATCCCAGTTTACACTAATTATCTCGCTTTGAGGAAACCTGTTTTCTAGCTTTTTTAGGTTGGGTTCGTCACAGATGATGTAAGCATAACTTTCAGGAACCTCATCGATGGAAGCAAATGTCTTCATTATATAATCGGGTCCTAGTCCTATTCTAATTTTACTGGCATAGTGAAGGTTCCCCAAAAAGGCAATTTTGCTGTTTTTAGGGATCTCATGGTTTTCAAAATAGGACTGAACTTGTCTCCCTTGGTTAGGAATGGACAATGGGTGAGTAATGATAGAAATGGATAGAAATAGCATTAAGATGGAGAGTCCAAGTGTTTGCAAGGGATGGTCAAGCTTTTCGGATCTCTTCCATAAAAACAAACTTAGAGCAAGGGCAATAAACCATTGGAAATAGATCCAGAAAGGCCCACCTAAACCCAAATGGGCAAAAAGGGCCACGGCTAATACCAGCCAGTTTATGGCCAAAAATAATCTGCTCCAAATTTTCATACCTTTATTCGAAGCAGGGTTTTTTCTGATCAATATACCGGCCAATAGGACGGCAGCCATGGGGGTCACCGGAAGCAGGTAGCGCTCATAAAATGTGGATACCATAGCAGTCATGCCGATAATGGATAAAACCCAAACAACTGCAAAGCCATAGATGGCTTTGTCTTGATCAAAAGTGGCTTTAAATCCAGCCACAACTCCTTTTAGTCGTAAGCCGATCCAAGGAATAAAAAGTAACACCATTAAGAGGACTGCAAAAACAAAATGTCTCACAATCATCCATACCCTATTTCCCACACGCATGCCCACTTGATCTTCAATAAAAGAATCGAGATAAACAGGGCCAAATTTCAAATACATGGCAATAAACCAAAATAGGGCAATAAATAAACCAATCCCAATGGCGGGGAGATACAAAAGTTTGGTGATTTTAATGCGGTTCCAGGGGT
>NZ_CAXBOC010000693.1:0-1951 GCF_963976465.1 uncultured Cyclobacterium sp.
AAAGCTCCGCCAAATAGGAATAAAAATAAGCCCTTAAAAACCTAGCTTCGCCTACCAACCTATCATAGTCTTCAGGGTTCATTTCCTGCCTGAGTTGGTTACTTTTAGAGGTAATATAATTTACCCTGTTTATACCTCTATAGAAATGAGACCAAAAACCGTTGGTAAATCCGTTGTCCGCATTTTGTTCCCCTCTTCCTAGTGCTTGAAGGTTGCTTCCATTTCGATCCCAACCATCATCCGAGGCAAAATCGAATGATAAAAACCATGCGATTCCCACCGGAAAATACCAAAGTCTATTGTACACTCCAGTGACAGCCATTTCCAATTCAGTTTCATTGGCAAAATAGGTTTCGCTTGAAGGAGAGTCCAAGGGCAGCCGCTCTAAATATTCATCATCACATGCTGAAGAGAAAATCAAAGCAGGTATCAATATTGTATATATTATTATCTTTTTCATCAGTTACAAGTGTTTAGAAATTAACATTCAAACCCATAGTGTAAGTAGCCATCTGGGGATACCAACCTCCGCTACTCACAGGTGCTTCCGGATCATAGCCTTCATAAAAATCATGAATGGTGAACAGATTCCTCCCACTTAAATAGACCCTTAACCCGTTGATATTCAGTGGATCCAAAACTTCTTCAGAAAAAGTGTATCCAACCTGAATATTCTGCCCTCTTAAATAGGCAGCATTTCTCATCCAGAAACTAGAGTTTTGTTCATTGTTAGTCTGATTCCAAGCAAGTCGAGGGTAGGCCGCATCAGTATTGGTAGGCGTCCAACGGTCTTTATGCTGCTCTTGTACAGTACCTCCTAAATAAAATGGCATAATGCCTTGACCATATAAATAGCCATCTGCCTTACCTACACCTTGTAAGAAAATTGAAAGGTCAAAACCTTTGTAATCGGCATTAAAGCGAGCGCCAAAGGTATGTCTTGGTATTGGGCTTCCTATCACATCTAGGTCACGGTCATTGATCATGCCATCTCCATCGATGTCTTTGTATTTGATATCTCCTGGAGCGATATTGCCGAATTGATCGGCGTGATTGTCAACTTCTTCCTGTGACTGAAACAAGCCTTGATCCACATAACCGAAGAAAGAGCCTATCGGGTAACCTTCTCTATTTACAGTTAACCCTGTATTTTCTATTCCCCTCATGTCGATGATTTCATTGCGTACATCTGAATAATTCAACATGATACTATAATTCAGTTCACCTACCTTATTCCGGTAGTTAACCATCAATTCATACCCTTTATTCATTACCTCTCCTGCATTCTGAAAAGGGGCACTCAGTCCAAGAGTCTGTGGAATATTTAAAGCAAGAAGGATATCCTTGGTTCTTCTGACATAATAATCTGCAGACACGTCTAATTTTCCCCAAAGGTTAAATTCAAGCCCAACATCTGTAGTTTCGGTTGTTTCCCATTGTATGGAAGAATTGGCCATACTGTTCAATGCAGCTCCTGGAGCATTTGCCCCTCCAAAAGTATAATCCTGTGCACCTCCGCCTAGGGCCATGAAGGCTGCAAAAGGGTAAAGGCCGATATTTTGATTACCTAGCTGTCCCCATGAGGCCCTTAGTTTCAAATGGTCAATTAAACTTGAGTACTGCTCCATAAATCCTTCTTCAGAAATCCGCCAACCTGCAGAAAATGATGGAAATACTCCCGATCTATTGCCTTCAGCAAACCTGGAAGAAGCATCTCTACGTACATTCCCTTCCAATAAATACCTTTCATCATAATTGTAAGTCACCCTACCGAAAACAGATTGTAAAGCCCAGTGAGAAGCGGCACCACCAGTTCGCTCATTTGCTCTGTTTCCTGCATTGATCTGCTCATATTGAGGCAAGGGAAACACTTCTCTATAAGCTGAAATCCATGCATTGGTTTGATCTTCCTGTTGATAGCCAGCCGTCACACCAATGGTGTGAATCTCAT
>NZ_CAXBOC010000694.1:0-1921 GCF_963976465.1 uncultured Cyclobacterium sp.
CCCAAAGTCCAAGGCAAAAACATTGGTTTTCACCTAGGAGAAGCCGCACTGGAATGGGCCAAAGCACAGGGCGCCAATAAGGTGATTTTGTACAGCAACAGTCTATTAACTCCTGCAATAGCCCTTTACCGAAAAATGGGGTTTAAGGAAATTCCCATGGAATGCGGAACTTACGACCGCTGTGACATTAAGATGGAGTATATTTTTTAATTTTTGTCACCTACGCTTACTGAACCACTAATTGCTGCAGATTAATAGGTCCTGATTTCTATTTCCATTATTTTCTCCACTCTTTACCTTCTCAAATAATTTGTAATCATTTTTGTTTGCACTGCTGAAATTATCTTCTACTTTTGCACTTCCCATCTGCGCACGTGGTGGAATTGGTAGACACGCCATCTTGAGGGGGTGGTGCCTTCGGGTGTGGAAGTTCGAATCTTCTCGTGCGCACTAAACCTTTCCAGAATTTTGGAAAGGTTTTTTTTTGATGTCATTTTATTATTAATTTCACTTTTATTCACCTTTTTCAACCCTTCAATCATGTCTTCCCCTAGTATTCATCGTTTATCTTTTGGTCAGCTAGAAGCCCAAATTTCTACCATGGGCGCAGAATGTATTTCGCTCAAAAAAAATGGACTGGAATTCCTTTGGCAAGCAAATCCAAAGGTATGGGGCCGCCATGCCCCCGTATTGTTTCCAATAGTGGGCAAATTAAAAGACAACCAATACTTCCATAATGGCGAAACCTACACCATGGGCCAACATGGTTTTGCCCGGGATCGAAATTTTGAATTGATTGAAAAAACCGAACAGGAACTTACCATGGTACTAAAGGCTGACGATCTCAGCAAAAAAGTTTACCCTTTTGATTTTGAACTCTTTATTCAATATAGCCTTAGTGAAAATGGCATGGATGTAACTTATAGTGTTCGCAACCCTTCGGACAATGAAACCCTACTTTTTAGCATTGGTGCGCATCCCGGTTTTGCCTGTCCGCTGGAACCTGAGAAGGAATCTTTTTCAGATTACCTAATAGATTTTGGTCAAAAGGAGATTAACAAGCTTCCCCTGTACACCTTAGAAGATGGGCTGATCTCTTCGCATAAAAAGACATTGGCATTAGATGCCGGGAAAATAGCCTTGGATTATAAGCTGTTTGAAAATGATGCCTTGATTTTAGATGTAGACCCGATTACCTCTATTAGCGTTTGCAGTCAAAAAACAGGCAAAGGTTTTGCCATGGAGTTTTCAGACTTTAAATGGCTGGGTATATGGACCAAAGAAAAAGACGCAAAATTCGTTTGTCTAGAACCTTGGAATGGGATTGCCGCCACCACAGATCATGATGGGAGCCTGGAAAATAAATTGGGGATCGAAAAGTTGAGGCCACAAGGCCTTCACAAAGCTGGGTTTAAGGTGGACCTATTGGGGTAAAAAGAGGAAAAATCGCTACTTTATTGAATTCCTTTTTCTAATGCTGCCATATACCGCATAGTTTTCTTAATTTTGCGGCATGTTATCCATCAACAATCTCTCTTACTATATTGGGGGTCGTCCCCTTTATGAAAATGCCTCCCTACACATCAAACCAAAGGATAAAATTGGCTTGGTAGGGCTCAATGGTACAGGCAAGTCTACGCTTTTAAAGATCATCTACGGCGACCTTCAACCCAGCTCTGGAGAAATCCAAAAGTCCAAAGACTGTAGCATAGGCTTTCTTAACCAAGATTTATTGTCCTATCAATCTGAGGACAGCATACTGGATGTGGCCCTGGAAGCATTTAAAGAGACCTTGTCACTTCAAGACGAGATTGACAAGGTGCTTAAAGCGATGGAAACAAACTATTCTGATGAAATCATTCAGAAACTCGCCAATCTTCAGGAAAGGTTTGAAGCCTTGGAAGGATATACCATCAAAGCC
>NZ_CAXBOC010000695.1:0-1908 GCF_963976465.1 uncultured Cyclobacterium sp.
AAGACGCTATGACAAGAGCTGCTACAAAGCATATGAATTTCGTAAATATGGGAGCTGATTATGACGTTCTCAATTCTTGGACTAAATAACAATATCATGAACAGTATTAGAAACAATGTACAATTGATTGGAAGATTAGGCGCAAAAGCTGATTTCAAAACAGTAAAAGGAGACACTCCGATGGTAAAATTAAACCTTGCCACTAACGAGTTTTACAAAAATAGCAAAGGAGAGAAAGTGGAAGAAACTTATTGGCATAACCTGGTGGCCTTTGGTAAAACGGCCGAAATAATAAACAAATATACCGACAAAGGTTCTGAAATTTGCATTCAAGGCAAACTGGTCAATCGTTCTTATGAAGACAAAGACGGGCAAAAAAGGTACATAACAGAAGTCCAAATCAACGATGTATTGCTTATGGGTGACAAGTCCAAGGCCTGAATTTCAAGTAAACTTAAATCCTGGATACAGATTACAGTCTCTTTTTGTATCCAGGATTTATATTACACACCACTCTCTGCACATTTATAGAATGGCGCATAAGGCAAAGGCTATAGCAATTGGTTCTACATCACCGTACCTCTCCCAGCAATAAAGCCTAACCTATAGGGAATTAGTTCTTTTTGGATTTAGGCATTTCATAATCTTTGCGTTTTTATCTTTTTTAAACTTATCTTTTTACCTTTATTTATTATTGGTTTAAGCTATTTAAAAGCTTATCTCAACAATCCCTAGTCTCACCTAGGGATTATGGTCTTATAAACCCAGTTTCAAATAAAAATTTATTATGATTGTACACCAAGTATTCTTTTGGCTTCATAAGCCTGAAAAAGATTTAAACGCAGTTCTAGAAGGTTGCAAAGAAATTGCGCAAGCAGAGAGTGTAAAAAGTTACGCCATAGGCAAACCTGCTGCTACGGAAAAACGAGAAGTAATTGATGACAGTTACGATATTGCCCTAATGGTTAATTTTGAAAGCATTGCGGATCATGACCTGTATCAAGAAGATCCTATTCACCTCAAATTTATTAAAGACCATAAAGACAAATGGGCTTCGGTCAAAATTTATGATTTCGAAGTTTGATAAAATAGAGGCTTTCTTACTAGAAAGCCTCTTTTAATTTTAATTATTCACTTCTTCGATTATTGTATTGTGGTTGGTATAGATACAAATATCAGCTGCTATGGTTAAACTTTCTTCCACCATTTCCTTTGCCGTTAAGCCGGTGGCAAATTTCTTTAATGCCCTGGCAGCAGATTGAGCATACATACTACCGGAACCAATTGTTGCGATCCCCATATCCGGCTCAATAACATCCCCAGTACCGGAAATAATCAATATATCCTCAGCATCAGCCACAATCATCATGGCTTCCAACTTGCTTAGCATTCTATCTGTTCTCCATTCCTTTGCCAATTCCACTGCAGCTCTTTTCATATTGTTGCTGTAGGCCCCCAGTTTCTCTTCAAATTTTTCCAAGAGTGTAAAAGCGTCTGCTGTTGATCCTGCAAAACCGGTTACAATTTTACCTCCCTGCAGTTTTCTTATTTTATTGACACTGCTTTTGGCAATGGTATTCCCCATCGTCGCTTGCCCATCCGCACCTATGGCTACTTTCCCCTCATGCTTTATGGCAACTACGGTAGTCGATTTAATTTTTTCCATTTTTGTTTTTAAACTATTTCTCAAAAACCATACTTAAAACAAAAAGTCCTATTTCTAGGACTTTTTGACATTGTTTAATGATTGGATATGTCAGATTAACAACCTAACAGGATCTTCAAGTAAACTTTTTAAAGTTTTAAGGAAAGCTGACCCTACAGCTCCATCCACCACTCTGTGGTCACAAGATAAGGTAACTTTCATAACATTGCCTATTTTGATTTCTCCATCTTTTACAATTGGCG
>NZ_CAXBOC010000696.1:0-1904 GCF_963976465.1 uncultured Cyclobacterium sp.
GTGCTGGGCAGGCCGAGATAGACTCCACAAAGAAATTTTTGATGGATACATATGGGTGGAGTGAAGCGGAGTATCAGGAAAAAATAAAAGAAGACCTCATTTGGCTGTTGGGAGAAGAACCTGCAGGCTTACCTGCCAATGACATTGAGACCTTAAGCCTCAAAGAGGATTATGTCAGCAGTTTTATGCCTCGGCCTACTGTAAAAAATGGAAAAAAACTAAATATCACCCCCTACAATGCCATGGGCGACTATTTATATGGATCGCTATATTTCCCTACGAATGAAGCCGGAGAAAGAAAAACAGGTGCCAATGGTAAAATGCCTGTGTTTATATTATTGCACAAATATACCAATACGGGCTATGATGCTGAGTTAAACGGCTTAATTGATGGGTTGTTGGCCAAAGGGATAGCTGTTTTGACTTATGATATGATCGGCTATGGGGCCAGAATAGAAGAGGGAACTTTGTTTTATCAAAGATATCCGCATTGGTCCAAGATGGGCAAAATGGTCACCGATGCTAGAGCAGCCGTAGATGCATTGGAAAGTATGGACTTTATCGATAGCGAAAAGATTTTTATGGGAGGCTATGCTTTGGGAGGAACAGTAAGCTTAATCACCGCTGCCATGGAGCCAAAAATAGCCGGACTTGCTTTGTCCAGTGCTTTTACTCCATTGAGAAATGCCTCAAAAGATGTGGAGGGATTAAAATCCT
Organism: uncultured Cyclobacterium sp.; assembly: GCF_963976465.1. Lineage (NCBI taxonomy): Bacteria > Pseudomonadati > Bacteroidota > Cytophagia > Cytophagales > Cyclobacteriaceae > Cyclobacterium > uncultured Cyclobacterium sp. The sequence continues at coordinate 718 of NZ_CAXBOC010000696.1, forward strand.
ATTCGCATTTGTATGGGTTAATTCCTAGGTTAGGATTCTTTGATGAAGAAGAAAGAAGGATTCCAGTCGATTTTCCTGAAATACTAGCCAATATTGCCCCACGACCATTAATGGTCATTACCCCGGAATTGGACAGGCATGCTGACCATGAAAATGTAAGTCATACCATGGAAGGGCTTCAGGAGTTGTACCAAAAAATGGGAATAAAGAATAAGCTGGAATGGCAAAGTCCCCATGCTTTTAACCATTTTACCAGTGCCCAGCAGCAGGAGGTAATCAATTGGTTGGTCGAGCAAGTGGCAAATTAGATGAATAAATATAAACTTGAGAGAAAATAAAATTTGATCATGACAATTTCAAATAGGTTCATTAATGGGAGAAAGGCAAATCTTTCTGTTGTAGAAGCCAATTGGAAAAAAGGGCTCAGATTACCTTATCCAATTGTTTTTTTGATGCTATTTTTAAGCTTGGCATCAGAAAGTATGGGGCAATTTCAGAGCAGAAATTTGGACATACGCTATATAGAACCGGATGAGGAATCCGGTACTTCAATGGCTACTGTAGCAGAAGATGTCCCATTGGCCTTTACTAACCAAGTTTTTCCAATGGATGACAATGGAAATCTATCAGCGCCCAATGACCTCAAAGTACAGGTAAACCAGGTTATGAACAATTTGGAAAGTGCTTTGAAGGCTGGGGATAGCGATTTAAGTAAGTTGTTAAGACTAAAGGTATACCTTCAGAAAGAAGAACATTCCAAACCTGTTCGTGAGTTTATTAAAGAATTATTACCTGAAGGAGCGTTTCCGGCCATCACCCTGATAGTTGCAAATCAAGCTCGGGAGCAGGTTTTAGTGAGTATGGATGGGATTGCTGTTGCGCCAATGACTTCAGTAACATCCAGGGGCGTGAATCTTCCTTTTAGCAATGGGCATTACGAAAAAACCAACCGTGCTCCTGTTGCTGTCTTACCGGCAGGCAGAAAACAATTTATTGCAGGTCAGGCTGAACCCGGCAAAGACCTTTTAGAGGCCAGTGACAAAACCATGCAAAACCTTTTTGCTACCCTGGCTTATCTTGGCGCCAGTGCCAGTGACGTGGTTCAGGTTAAAGCTTTTATCAATCCCATTGAGGATGCGGCAGCAGTTGAAGAAGTGATCGCTGCTTTTTTCAGAGGGCAGCAAGTA
>NZ_CAXBOC010000697.1:0-1902 GCF_963976465.1 uncultured Cyclobacterium sp.
CATAGCGGTGCTATGCTAAAATCTCCAAACAGCCTGATTTTCTTGCGATTGCAACGCTCATTACGAATTCTATTACATAATCTGGGTTAAAGTTTAATCTTAGGCTATAGGGTAAATTTATAATTCCTTTCTTTTACTTTGTAATAAAGATAAGTACTATGAAATTGGTAAAAATAGGACTGGGAGGTGGCTGCCACTGGTGTACAGAGGGTGTATTTAGATCTGTACGTGGGGTTCGGGAGGTTAAGCAAGGCTGGATTGCTTCAGAAAGTCCCAACCAAGAATTCTCAGAAGCGGTATTGATACAATTTAACCCTGAGGAAATCAATTTACCATTATTAATAGCCATTCATTTACACAGTCATAGTTGCACAGTAGACCATGTATTTAGGAGGAAATACAGATCAGCAATTTACGTTTTTAATGCTGCGCAGAAAGCGGAAAGTTTGTCTGCAATTAAAGCCGTTCAAAAGGATTTTGATCAGCCTATTTTGACCAATGTGCTAGCCTTTGTGGCCTTTAAAGAAAATAAAGAGGAATTTTTGGATTATTATTACAAAAATCCAGACCTTCCTTTCTGCACCAAATACATCGCACCAAAACTAAATGCCCTAAAAGATCGTTTTCAAAAAAGGATACTAATGGCAACCGAAAAGTAAGGCGGTTTATTAAATTAGGATTAAATTATTTATATAGTCATGAACTGGAATGATGTAATACGCTATGCCAACAATGGCAATTTGAAACCTGATCGAAGGGTAGAAAAAACAGATGCAGCCTGGAAAGAATTGTTAACCGAAGAAGAATATAGGGTAACTAGGCAAAAAGGCACCGAACGAGCCTTTAGTTCTGATGTTTGTAGTTCTTTTGAACCGGGGATTTATGCTTGTGTATGTTGTGGAACCTTGCTTTTTGATGCCAAGGAGAAATTTGAAAGCGGTACCGGCTGGCCATCATTTACCCAACCGATTAAAGACAACGCAGTAGCCCATCACAAGGACACCAGCTTTGGAATGGTTAGAGTAGAAACTACTTGCAATACCTGTGATGCTCATTTGGGGCATGTGTTTCCTGATGGGCCGGCACCTAGTGGCCTGAGGTTTTGTATGAACGCTGTTTCACTTAAAAAGGTAGAAGCTAGTGATGAGGTTCCCGGATAAATGGGACCCAATTTCACCATCTCAATTATTTTTCTGGAAATCATTATTAAATTTATTTTCACTAGTTCCATAAGCAAAAAACGTGTCACCAAATAATCTGGAATTTACCAATAAGTCACTATGATTTTCAATCAGCCACAACCTATCAGAAATAAAGCATTAAGAATCGCTTTTCATTTATTATTACTTTTATCCGTTAAGCCTACCCTTGCCCAAGAAACGGCAACACCTGTATTCAAAAATGGTGAGGCTCAAGAGGTGAAGGCATTTAAGGACCCCGGGAAATGGATTCGTCACGACCTCTGGGTGGAAACAGATTTTGATAGTGATGAAGATGGGAAGATGGATCGTATGCATGTGGACGTTACTCGACCTTATCAGACAGAATATGAAGGCCTAAAGCTTCCGGTAATCTACATTTCGAGCCCTTATTTTACGGGAGTAGCGCCGAATGTCTCAGGCTTGTTTTGGGATGTTAAACATGAATTAGGAAAACCTCCGAAAGAACGCGTCCATCCGGAAGTAAAAACCATTTATAAAAGACCTCACATTTCAGATTCCCATATCCGGGAATGGGTGCCCAGAGGATATATTGTGGTTCATTCATCATCTCCGGGAACAGGCTTGTCCCAAGGAGCACCCACTGTGGGTGGGAAAAATGAGTCTCTTGCTCCCAAGGCGGTCATTGAATGGCTGTGTGGACGAAGGGATGGGTATACCAGCATTGATGGCAATGAAAAAG
>NZ_CAXBOC010000698.1:0-1874 GCF_963976465.1 uncultured Cyclobacterium sp.
GCCCCTTCATGCTTGCAAATTGCATGGAACGGTACATTCCATAAGAGTAAGACCTCAGGATCAGTAGTTCATTTAAAATAGTATTGAGGATTTTTGCCCTTTCCCCTGCATCCATTAGATTTTCCTTGCCTCCTTTCAGGGCAAATTGCTGTACTTCCAAAGCTAATGCAGTAGCTCTTTGCTGGAAAAGTGTAGCGTTCTGCTCTGCGAAAACAATAAATTCGGGATTTTCCTTGGCCAACTCCATAATATCCCGAACATCTCCGGAAATGCCACTCGCAATTCGTGCAATCTCTCTTACATTGGCAAGGTTTGTAAGGATAGCACTCACTTCGGTCAATCCCGCATTAAGCTTTTCCTGTAAGGTATTCACCACGGTAAGTTTTCCAGTGACAGCTAGTTGACCTTTTTCTATTAAAGTCAGTTTTTCATTGGTCTTATTGAGTTGGCTATTAATCACGGCTGCATGGGTAGCCTGCGCTCCCGAAACAGCCGGATCAACATAGACTTGCGCCTTCAACCATCCGCTGGTGAAAATGAACAAAAGAAATGTCAAAGTTTTCATGGTATAATTGTTTAGTCAGTAAATTCTGTTTTTTCTCTATAAGGAATTCCCAATTGGTTGACCAGAGAAAAGAAACGGTTCAATTCCATTTTTGAATTTTCATAATCCCTTACAAAGTGATCCAAACCTTGCTGATAGCTACCAAAGCGATCTGTATAGATTTCCACAGCTGCCTTTTCCGGCTTTTCAGTGGTATAGGTCAAATACTGATGAAGGGATACTTCCACGCCATATACCTCTCCGCTGGCACCTCTTCGGATGTAAACCTCCTTGAATCTGCCCCGGCCTTCAGTGTTGTCAAACTGGTTGATGGTAAAAATCTTTTTCCTTTCATGCTCATTGATTGAAAGCAGGGAGGCGATTTCATCATAATGGTCTTTGAATTTTGCCTGGTCCAGCAAAATGATGGTGTCTGAATTGTTCACAATGCTGTCTTTAACCACTGTGTTTCCTATGATGTCTCCCAACTCCTGGGTCACTACAATGGCTTCTCCCCAGAATTTCCGGACTGTCTTGTACAGGTAAAGAATATAGTTGGCCATAAGTGGTGAGGCGATGGCTTTCCAGGCTTCTTCGATGATCAATGCTTTCCGCTGCTTGCTCCGAAAACGCATTTTTTGAATGAATACATCCATGATAATCAAGGTGACAATAGGGAAAAGCACCTTGTGCTCCTTGATGGAATCTATTTCAAAAACGATAAATGCTTCTCCAAATAAGGATTGATCTACCTCTTCATTTAAGAGGCTACCATACTCCCCTCCTTTGTAGAATTTCTTGAGCACAAACCTGAACTCATCTATATTGAAAGGAATATTTTCCTTTTGAATCAACTCCGGTATGAATGTCAGGGCAAATTCATAAAAGCTATTAAAACAAGGGCGGTCAATTTTTGATACCTCATCAAAATGCACCTGATAGTATTCTGAAATGGTATTGGAGATTACATCCGATTCTACCTGGGAGATCTTGCCATCCGCAGACTTCCACAATACACTAATTAAGGTAAGCAGGGCATCCTTTTTTTCGATGTTGTATTCTTCCCTGGTAATGGCAAAGGGATTGGTGGTAATGGGATCCTTTTCTGTATAGGTAATGTATTTGCCTCCATAATAGGCACAAAGACCGGAATAGGAATGACCAGTATCCACGATAACCACATCCATCAGCCATCTCGGTGTTTCACTTTTATTGTACATGCAATACTGCTCTACCAGCGCATTCATGAAAAATGATTTACCTGATCCAGAAGGCCCCAGGACAAATTTATTCCTGTTATTGATCCGGTTGGTCTGCATGGGCAAGTCTG
>NZ_CAXBOC010000699.1:0-1857 GCF_963976465.1 uncultured Cyclobacterium sp.
GAAAGTGCAGCCAGAAGTCATTGGCCGGTATACAATACGGCCCTTGCAGACAACGAGCGTGTAATCAATGCAGTGAAAGATGATCCAAATTCTATCAATTTGCTTTCTGCAGCAAGGATTTGGAAAGTGTATATGTTTCATTTGGTGACAGACCTTCATGGGGATGTACCCTATTTTGAAGCATTGAAAAGTGCAGAAGGCCTATTGCAACCCGTATATGATACCCAGGAAGTAATTTATGAAGACATGTTGGAAGAACTGGAACAAGCAGCTGCTGCTTTTAATCCTTCCCTGCCCACCTTTGGCCCTTCAGATTTATTTTATGGAGGAGATATAGACAAATGGAAAAAGTTAGCCAATTCCTTAATGCTTCGTTTAAGTATGCGATTAACTGAAGTTCGTCCCAATCTTGCAGAAACCTGGGCCAAGAAAGCCATTGCAGGAGGAGTGATCATTGAGGATGATGAAATTGCTATGGTTACTTATTTGGATGGACAAATAGAACACAGCAGAAATCCTAAAGCAGCCAACCTATTGGTCCAAGATTACCAAAACCCTCAAGCAGGGGTGAGCAATACTCAGGGAGGTAAATTTGCTGAAACCTTTATTGAACATTTGAAAGCCACAGGAGACCCCAGACTGAATGTGATGTCAGTAGTTTGGGTAGACAACCCGGATGGAGATGGTTATGTATACGATACAGCTACAAGTATTCAGAGAGGAATGAAAAATGGAGCTTTATTTGGTGAGCCGGATGATTTCCACACCTATTCTGAACCCCATCCCAATACGGTTTTAAGTTATGCCAGTCCTGTATTGACCATGACCAATGCAGAAACGAACCTATTATTGGCTGAGGCAGGAATCAGAGGTTGGTATAACGGAAGTGCTAAAGCAGCCTATGAGGATGCTGTGAGGGCAGGCATGAGACATTGGGCGCTTTTTGGCGATGAGGGCATTATTTCATCTGAAAAAATTGAGGATTATATTGCTAGAAACCCTTTCAAAGAGGATGGGTCTTTTGAAGAAAAACTTGAGCAAATCAGTACGCAAAAATGGGTATCCTTATTCCTTGATAATTATGAAATCTTTTCTAATTGGAGAAGAACCGGCTATCCGGAGTTAATCCCTACCAATTATCCCGGAAATATTACCGGAGGAACCATTCCTAGAAGGTTAATTATCCCGGATTCTGAATTGAATTTGAATGAAGATAATTTTATGGATGCCTATAACAGGCAGGGTGTAGGTAATTTACTTACAAGTACAGTTTGGTGGGATCCTAAATTTCCGAGGTGAAATGCTTATATTTAAATAGAATTTTAATTGCCCTGAGCTCGGTTGTTACTTAACCGGGCTCAGGTTTTCACTTTAATTATTATTGATAACCATCGTACTATTTATTACCAATGAAAAGAAAAGCACACTTAGGTGGTGAGAAGCCATTAAATGTTAATCAAGGTTTGGGCAGATCTTTCTGGCTATTGATTTGCCTGATGATTGTTTCCATGAGTTTGGTCCAAGGAAACCCTGAACCTGACCCTATTTTATATGAAGTAAAGATAGAAAGACACCAGCCGGTAGAAATGAGGGATGGTGTCATTCTTTATGCAGACATTTACAGGCCGGCAAAAGAAGGAAAATACCCGGTAATTTTGACAAGAACACCCTATGGAGTGCAACGTGTAGGAGTGCACCATGAGCGGATGACTAAATTTGCCCAAAGAGGTTATGTCGCCATTGTGCAGGATGTTCGTGGAAGATATGAAAGCGAGGGCGTATGGGATCCTTTTAGAGATGAAGCAAAAGATGGTTTTGACACCATCGAGTGGGCGGCAAAATTAGACTGCTCCAATG
>NZ_CAXBOC010000700.1:0-1855 GCF_963976465.1 uncultured Cyclobacterium sp.
GAACCACCGACTCACGGATTTTCAGTCCGATGCTCTACCAACTGAGCTACATCACCGCTGAAAGTGATGCAAAGGTAGGTATTTGTTACTTTTGTACAAGCAATTTAATTAAAAAAATCGTGGAAAATTATTAACACATTCAATATGAGTAGCTTACCACAAGTGCTTTTTTTATTGGTTTTAGGTACAGCAGGGTATATTTTGTACAAGAGAATAAATTATATCCGAAAAACCATCCAACTGGGTCAACCCATAGCGCGCAATGACAATCCCGGTGAACGATGGAAAACCATGTTGCTAGTTGCCTTTGGGCAAAAGAAGATGTTCAAAAACCCAATTCCGGCCCTTCTTCACTTGGTGATATACGTTTCTTTTGTGATCATCAACTTGGAAGTTTTGGAGTTTATCATCGATGGTATCGCAGGAACCCATAGGGTTTTTGCCCCTTTCCTGGCCGGCTTTTATTCCATTGCCATGAATTTCTTTGAATTCTTGGCCCTTGGAGTACTCCTCTCCTGCCTGGTCTTTCTTGTACGCAGAAACATCACCAAGGTGCCTAGGCTAAATATGGTTGAGTTAAAGGGATGGCCAAAGTTGGATGCCAACCTTATCCTCATCATTGAAATTGTCTTAATGCTGGCCATCCTGACCATGAATGCTACTGATCAGATTTTGGCCTATCGAGGCATTGGAGGCTATATCCCACTGGGAGGCCTTTGGATAAGCGGAAGCATCCAGGGAATTTTCGAGGGGCTAGAGTCCGGAACGCTGGTATTGATAGAAAGATTTGCCTGGTGGTTTCACATTATTGGCATTTTAGCATTTGCGATATATGTCACTTACTCCAAACACCTGCACATATTCCTTGCTTTTCCAAACACTTGGTATTCCAACTTGGAGCCGAAAGGAAAAATGGACAATATGGATAGCGTCACCCAAGAGGTCAAAATGATGTTGGGCATGGCCGCAGAACCAGCTGCCAATGAAGCGGCGGAGATAGGTCGCTTTGGTGCCAAAGATGTCAATGACTTGTCTAGGGTAAACCTATTGAATGCCTTTTCCTGTACGGAATGCGGCCGCTGTACTGCAGAATGCCCCGCCAACCTTACGGGCAAGAAATTGTCTCCAAGAAAAATAATGATGGACACCAGAGACAGGGCTGAAGAAGTGAGCCAAAACCTGCTTGCCGGAAAAAAAGGGCTGGATGATGGTAAATCTTTATTGGGTGATTATATTACCCAAGAAGAAATCAATGCCTGTACCAACTGCAATGCCTGTGTAGAAGCCTGTCCTGTAAACATCGATCCATTGGCCATTATTATCGAATTGAGAAGATATACAGCCATGGAAGAAAGTGGCAGCCCGGCACAGTGGAATGCCATGTTCCAAAATATTGAGACCAGCTTTGCCCCATGGAAATTCCCTCCAACGGACCGATTTAACTGGGCAGCAGATTTAAACAAAGAAGAAAAGTAAACGAACGATATTATGAGTGATACCTATAAAGCCCCTACCATGGCCCAAAAAATGGCTTCCGGAGATACTCCGGAGATTTTATTTTGGGTGGGTTGTGCCGGCTCATTTGACGACCGCTACAAAGCAGTAACCTTGGCATTTGTCAAAATATTAAATAAAGTGGGCGTAAACTTTGCCGTACTTGGAGACGAAGAAACCTGTACCGGTGATCCGGCCAGAAGAGCAGGAAATGAATTTCTCTACCAAATGCAAGCCATGAGCAATATTCAGGTATTGGACGGCTATCAGGTAAAAAGAATCGTAACTGCCTGCCCACACTGTTTCAACACCATAAAAAATGAATACCCGGCTTTGGGAGGTAATTACGAGGTAGTCCATC
>NZ_CAXBOC010000701.1:0-1849 GCF_963976465.1 uncultured Cyclobacterium sp.
GGATAGCTGATGCCTCCTTGAAAGTAGACGAATGGTATGACCCAACCTTGACTTTGATTTACTTACCCCACCTGGATTATGCCTTGCAGAAATTTGGGATTGATTTTGAAAAGATAAGTACAAGTTTGAATGAAATTGATGCGCTTTGTGAACAGGTCATACGGTATTATGAGAGCAAGGGGGCTGAGGTACTTCTATTGTCTGAATATGGTATTACCTCTGTAAATCAACCTGTGCATATCAATAGGGCTCTGAGAAAAGCCGGCTATATACAAGTGAAGGACGAGTTGGGACTTGAGACCTTGGATGCAGGAACTTGTGGTGCCTTCGCAGTTGCCGATCACCAATTGGCCCATGTATATGTGAAAGAGCCGGAGGAATTAACTAAGGTTAAAGACCTGCTTTTAGCCCTTCCCGGGGTAGAAAAAGTTTTGGATAAGCAGGAGCAGGAGGCCTATCAACTAAACCATGACAGATCGGGTGATTTGGTGGTTGTAGCTGACAAAGATTCGTGGTTTACTTATTATTATTGGCTGGACGATAAAGTTGCGCCTGACTATGCAAGAACGGTGGATATCCACCGCAAGCCGGGTTATGATCCGGTAGAGATGTTTGCCAATCCGGACATTAAATTCTTGAAAGGGAAGCTGGGTTGGACCCTCTTAAAAAAGAAATTGGGTTTCAGGTATTTGATGGATGTAATTCCTTTAAAGGCGGAATTAGTCAAGGGTTCTCATGGGAGAATTCCTGAAGACAAAGCAGATTGGCCGGTTTTGATCGGTTCGAAACATGCAGAGAAGATTGAGGGTGTAGCCCCTACAGATGTTTATTCCATGATCTATGAGCTTGTTAACAGGAAGTGATTTGAAGTGTTATTTTCTACTTATATATCTTAATTGAGTGTTGTTATGAGTAATTTCTGGAAATATTTCTTTGGGACCTTTTCTATATTCTTTTTGCTTTTCGGGTATTGGCAGATCAATGATCCCGACCCGGAGTGGTGGGTGCCAATTTACCTTATTGCCTCTGCTACGGCAGGGTTTGCCTTTTTTGGAAAGTTCAATGTAAACCTATTGGTAATCCTTACCTTTAGTTACCTGATAGGTGCAGTCTTTTTTTGGCCGGACAATATTTTTGGCTGGATAGGACAAGAATTGGAACAAAAGGACCTTTCTATGAAAACCCATGCCATGGAAATTAATAGGGAGTTTTTTGGCTTGTTAATCTGTGCCATATTCTTTGCCTTGGAGGCAATCAAAGGGAGAAGCATAAAACTTCGGGAGTAAAATAACTATTCCGGAAAATATTTAGAGATCTATTTCAGATCGAGACAATAGTTTAAATCAATATGATGAAAAAGTATGATGTTACCGGCATAGGAAATGCCTTGGTAGATATTGAGTTTGAAGTTAGTGATACCTTTCTTGATAAATATGGTATTGAAAAGGGCCTGATGACCTTGGTAGATGAAGATCGGCAGGGAGAGTTGATGGCAGCCATCAATACCAAGACTTCAAAATTACAATGTGGTGGATCGGCAGCCAATTCAATCATTGCCGTAAGTCAATTTGGAGGTAAATCCTATTATTGCTGCAAAGTAGCCAACGATGAATTAGGGAAATTTTTTACCGATGACTTAAGGGAAGCCGGTGTCAATCATAACCTAGATCCGTTTAAGTTGGAAGAAGGCATTACCGGTAAGTGTTTGGTAATGGTCACGGCAGACGCCGAGCGTACCATGAATACATTTCTTGGTATCACAGAGCAATTTTCTACCTCTCAAGTCAATGAAGAGGCAATTAAAGCTTCAAAATATACAACCGTAAAGTCGATGACGTCTTTATCTGTT
>NZ_CAXBOC010000702.1:0-1844 GCF_963976465.1 uncultured Cyclobacterium sp.
AGTTTTTTCAAAATCGCTTTATTGGGTTTTTTGATCAATAAATAGCTGATATACAAATGACCCGGAAACGCCCAAAAGAGGTTCCAATTGTTTTTGGTTTGAGAATGCGCAGTGAAAAACCAGAGAAATACAAGTAATACTCCCAACAATCCCAAAATGGTGAAGAGGCTGATGTCAAAACCTTTGAACAAACGTTTTTTCTTAAAACCAATAAAGGTTAAAATACCAACAAGGATCGCAAATACCCAAAAAACCACATAAGGATTAAATAAATTAACCTGATTATCTGCTGTTTTTGGGAAGTCATAAATGGTGTTGGTCCGGCTCACCAATGGCCTTTCCGGTCCATCTCCTATGATTGTAGCCCTTCCGAATGATGCTTCCAAATAATCCGGAAGAAAGGCTTTTTCAGCCTCAGTAGCTTCCCTGTCAATCACTGCACCCAGAGCAAGATCTATGCCTAAATCGGACCATGGAAGCGGGTAAACATACTCATCAATTAAATTCCTAAAAGTCTTTTCATCCGATTCAGCAGGGTAATTCCATTTTAATGATTGGCCCAAAACACTTTCTATCATGTCGGTAATTCTGGTCGCACAATTGTCAAAGAAGAAATCATACCTGTATTTCCTGTTTTCAGGCTGGTAGTTGTTTTGCAGAAAAGCCACAATTGCCTGGCTTTGCTCAGGGGAGAGGTTCAATTCCTGCTCCCTGACATTTCGTTTGAAATAATTGTATTCCCTCAAAAAATTGGCTGTGGTAGTCAAAGACAATTGGTAATCTAAGGTGCGACGAATAAACTTAATATAGAAAAATGGCGTGTTAAAATCGAAGGTTCCATAATTGAAAACCAGATCCTGTCCACTTTCTAATTCTACAATCCGAATGGCACTGTGGCCAAATGTGGAGTACAACTCATCTCCGGGGTCACAGGTAAGCAGGCTAATTTTGTACGTCGCAGCAGATGCCGGCACTGTGGTAAAAAAAGCTAGAAATAAAAAGATACCCAAATAGAGTGTTTTGCGGAAGTTGTGCTTGAGAATTTCTAATGGCATAATATTAAATGCAGTATGAGGGAAATGTCAGATTACCTCACAAATTTAAAGTAATATTTGAGTTATCCTGATATCCGTTTTCTTTAAATAAAAGGATTACTGATTCGTTTGTTTTTACGGTTCAAGGCGATATAAAAGAAGTTTATATAAGTTTATTTGAATTATATATTTTGAATAATTATATAAATTCACTATTTTAATTAATTATTCATTTTTGTTATGGATATTTTTTATAAAATAGCGATTTCTAATTATCCTAAACGGTTTGTAACAACCATTATCCTTGCTACGCTATTTTCATTCTTAAGTTTTCCTTCCTTAGCTGCCATCCCCCTTGATAGCAACTGTTTTAGAAGCAATTTATCTGAAGATGGGGTGGGAGATTGGGACGATCCCAATACTTGGGAACAATACAATGGAACAGAGTGGATACCGGCGACAAATTATCCGGACCGGCTCAGCCGGGTGTTTATTGGGCAGAGACAAGAAGTGAGATTAACCCAACCAGAAGAGGTAGGTAGTTTATATCTTTTTGCTGAATCTATTGAACCTAGTAACCCCGGTAAAAAGCTTAATTTACAAACCTACGAATTATGGATTTATGGGCAGTTGCATAGCATAACAGAGGAAGCCGGCATTTTTGAGTATTATAATGCTACATCAGGAATTACAGATTGGATTTATCCGGAAACAGGAACCCTCGTTTTTAAAGGGAAAAGCCGAACCATTGTTGATCGGAATTCATGGAGTGCCAGCAATTTAAACAGTCGGTTTGGCGTAGTATTTGCC
>NZ_CAXBOC010000703.1:0-1833 GCF_963976465.1 uncultured Cyclobacterium sp.
CCTGACCCTACGCCACATACCATCCATAATATTAACAGTTTTTTGGGACCCAGAAATTGCTCCAGTAAGGGTCCAAAAATAAATAGGCCAAACATATTGCTGAACAAATGCCAGAAATCTGCATGCATAAACATATAGGTCACAAACTGGAAAGGCATGAAGTTTTTGCTCTCTATATAATACAAGGCAAAAAGCCCACTCAGTTGCGGAAGAAAAAAAGAAGCTATTACATGCATACCCACCGTAATTAACAATAGGTTTTTCACAATGGGTGTAAGGGCTCTAAACATAAATTCTTATTTTAATTCAGGAATAAAAAAAGCGATCAATTTTATTTAAATCCAACTTAATGAAGGTTTTGCTCCCCTCAGGGCTATAATTTGGGTTTTGACAGGCAAACAATTGCCCTGCGAGATTTTCCATCTCTTGACTTTGAAGCTTATCACCTCTTTTAATTGAGGTCTTTTTTGCCAAAGATCTGGCAAGATTTTCTTTTTTATTTAATGAGAGTTCATTCTTAAAATGCTTGAATTGCTCCAATAGTTCTTCAAACAACACCTTTTCGCTTGTAATATGAATATCAGCAGGCACCCCATTGATCAAAATGGCATGTTGACCAAATTCTGACAACTGGAAACCCAAGTCGCTAAGTTCCTCTTTCAAATCCATTACCAAGGCAAAATCTGCCGGGCTAAGCCTAATATTCTGCGGAAAGAGACATTGTTGGGAGGCTCCCTTGGACTGTTCCAATTGACCGGCATACCGTTCGTATAGAATTCGCTGATGTGTGGCCTGCTGATCAAAGATCAATAAACCGGAAGAAGTTTGCGTAACAATATAAGTCTGTTCCACCTGAAAGGTATTTCCACTACCCAAGGCCGGTTTATTTATTTCAGTTACAGGCGACTCATCCTTGCTATTAACTTTACTAGGAAAAGTTTTAAGTTCTTGCTGCCCGGTGTTGCCCCTTTCTGGGTCGAAATTTATGGCCCGTTCCTCATGGTCCTTATGAAACAGCTGCTCCCAGCCTTTGGGATCTTTATTGGCCATTCCTGGCCCTCTATAAGTCCTGTAATTATTTTCCAGGCCTACCTCTTTTCTTTTTGCTGTATCCTTGCTCCAGGAGTCCGTAAAGTTTACATCCAAGCTAAAATCGATGGTGAGCGCTGCATGGTGCGCACCTAAAGCTTGCTTGACAGCAGCCCTTACCACTCCATAAATGGTTCTCTCGTCATCAAATTTGATCTCAGTCTTTGTGGGATGTACATTAATGTCTATGTGTTTTGGATCAATGTCTAAAAACAAAACATAGAAAGGATGTTGATCCTGACCTATTAAAGATTCGAAAGCGGTACTGACTGCATGCCCCAGGTAATTGCTTTTGATAAAGCGATTGTTTACAAAGAAATACTGCTCTCCCCGAGATTTTTTGGCTTGTTCAGGTTTGCCAATATACCCTTGGATATTAATATGAGGGGATTCTTCCTGACAAACGATCAACTTGTCACGATATTGTTTGCCAAAAATCCCTACTATTCTTTTACTCAATTTCCCTCCGGCCAATTTAAAGAGCTCCATATCATTTTGGTAAAATGAAAAGGAGATCTTGGGGTATGCCAATGCTACCCGCTGAAATTCTTCCACCAAATGCTTGGTCTCTACGGCATTGGATTTGAGAAAATTCCTCCGCGCCGGAACATTGCAAAACAAATTTTTAACTGAAACGGAAGTTCCTCTTTGGAAAACGATGGGTTCTTGTTTTTTAACGGTTGAGCTTTCCACCTGAATAAGCGTCCCCAACTCATCGCCATCGCGTTTGGTCTTTAGTTCCAC
>NZ_CAXBOC010000704.1:0-1829 GCF_963976465.1 uncultured Cyclobacterium sp.
GCCAATTTTAAATTGGCAATTTTAATGAGTCTGATTATTCAGGCCTTTAAATATGCGGCAGAACCCTTTTTCTTCCAGCAGGCTGAAAACAAAAATAATCCCCAGTTATTCGCTAGGGTAATGCATTGGTTCATCATCTTCTGCACGTTCCTGATGGTAGCAGTATCCGTAAATTTAAAATTAATCGGGGAATTGTTTTTCCAGGCGGAGGGGTATGCTACAGCTTTACCCATGGTTCCAATCCTCTTAATGGGCTACCTATTTCTAGGGATCTACTATAATCTAAGCATTTGGTTTAAAATTACAGACCAAACCCAATACAGTTTTTATATCACCTTAATAGGAGCTGTCGTTACTATTATTATCATCCTGACATTGGTACCTGTCCTAGGATTTTTAGGGGGTGCCTTGAGTACGTTCGGTAGTTATTTGGTAATGACTTTACTCTGTTACTTTATTGGTCAAAAACATTATCCCATCCCTTATCAAACAAAGAAGGATACCGGCTATTTGCTAATCGCATTTACATTAAGTTATGGAGGTTTTCTTTTGGATACAGGCTCTTTGGTTTTAAATTTCACGCTGCACTCCTCCATTATTCTTTTGTATGGTGTCCTAATTTTTCTGCTGGAAAAAAAGGAATTAAATTTGTTATTAAAATCGTTCTCCAACAAATAGCATGAAAATAAACGTAATCAATCAATCAAATCACCCATTACCTGCTTATCAAACCGAACAATCTGCAGGTCTGGATCTTACTGCCAATATAGAAGAGCCAATTACATTGAAACCACTGGAGAGAAAATTAATTGGTACAGGTTTGTATATTGAATTGCCAGGAGGCTTCGAAGCACAAATAAGACCGAGAAGTGGCTTGGCATACAAACATGGAGTTACTGTTCTCAACAGTCCTGGCACAATTGATGCTGATTATCGAGGAGAAATAAAAGTGCTTCTGGTCAATAATTCTGACACCACTTTTATCGTTCAAGATGGAGAAAGAATTGCTCAGATGGTCATTGCCAAACATGAACAAATTGAATGGAACCCACAGGAACAGCTTTCGGACACTGAAAGGGGAACCGGAGGCTATGGGAGCACGGGCAAATAATTGTAACTTTAGTGCCATATTCATTTCTTTTGGCTACACAAAAAGTTGAACCAAAAGCAAGGGTTAATTGTATATTTTAAAAGAAAAGGATTTAATGCGTCCAATGGATCATTTTGATACTCTTGATCTAAGCAGCGTTGAATCCCCCAATAATAGTCAAAAAAGAGGTTTTGTCAATAGTAAAATTGGCAAACTGATATCGTGCAGAAAAATGAATAAATTAAATTTAAATTTTTTAGTTTGGTTTTTCACCTTTGCCATCTCTCTGGGAATACCCATGGAAGAGGCTTTTGCTCAGAAGAAACTTAGTCGAAAAGAACGGAAGGCAAAAGAAAAAGAGATAATGGCCAGCAGATTGTTTATTGAAGGACAGAAAAACCTCATGCTAGACGATTATGAGAAAGCTTATTTCTATTTCCTAAAAGCCCTGGAATTTAAAGAAGAAGAAAGTGCCATTCATTTTAAACTTTCCCAAATGATGGTCCGTGCAAAGCAGTATGAAAAAGCTTTGTCCTATGGGCAAAGGGCCCTAGAATTGGATCCTGATAATAAATATTATCATTTACAAATAGCAGAAATTTATAATAGTCAGAATAAAACAAGAGAAGCCGCAGGAGTTTTAGAAAATTTAATGGCCAATGAAGGCAACTATAGACAGTATATCCTAGACCTTGCTTCTTTGTATTTAAAGCTTCAGGACTTCGACAAAGCTTTGGAG
>NZ_CAXBOC010000705.1:0-1827 GCF_963976465.1 uncultured Cyclobacterium sp.
CGCTCATTTGATCTTTTGAGAAATATTTCTTTAAGTTCTGGATCTTCAGCATTTTCTGCTGCTGTATTGTATCCTTTTTCTGCATCTTTGTTTTTTTCTAAAATTTCACCAATCTGATGGATCAGCTTATTATCTTCTATATTCATCATGATAATTAAATTAAGCATTCAGTTGTTATGCACTTAATTTAAGCTAAAATTATACCGTAAATTGACTGAAATAATTTTTTTTTGGACTTTAAACCGATATGTCTGTAATAAAATTTCATAATTAGGGTTGTAAACTTTTACCAAGAATTTAACCTATTGAATATGGGTGTTTTACTACTCTACATTGTTTCAGTATTAAGTACGATGATAGAAATAAGACAGGATTTTTGAAAAATAACTTATATCAAAAACTTTATATCGAGAGTTTGAGATTATTTTTTTTAACCGGCCATGACAATAAAGTAGGAATACATTAACTATGCTGGGATGGGAAAATAATTTTAAATGTTGTTCCTTTTCCTTGTATGCTTTCTGCTATTACCAAACCACAATGATTATTAATCACTTTTTTCACGATAGCTAAGCCTATACCGGTGCCCTCATATTCATGTTTGGTGTGAAGCCTTTGAAAAACTTCAAAAATTTTGCTTTCCATACCTTTTGGAAATCCAATACCATTGTCTTTGATTAAAAATTCAAAATACTTTTTTTTCTGATTTAGATTCCTAAGCTTAACCTGGCTTTCGGGGACTTTAGAAGCTGAAATCACAATTTCCGGTTTGCCGTCTTTTTTTGAAAATTTTATGGCATTACTTATTAAGTTGGAAAAAACTTGTCGCATTTGAAAAAAGATTGCTTCAGCCTTTGGGAGATCTTTCACAGTAATTCTGGCCTCAGATTCTTCAATCGTCGGAGCCATGTCTTCTAGTACCTGATGAATCACTTCATTAAAATCAATCATTTCATATTTTGTGATATCATCATTAGATCTAGAAAACGAAAGCAAATCGTCAATTAAGGTTCTCATTCTACTTGCCGCAAAGGTTACCTTATCGAAGTAGCCCTTGCCCTTTGAGCTAAAGTTACCATACTCTTTTTCCAATATCAATGAGCTATACATCTGAATCTTCCGCAATGGTTCCTGAAGGTCATGGCTTGACACGTAAGCAAAAGATTGAAGTTCTTCATTCGCCTGTTTTAATTTGTCAACTGAATCTTTAAGTTTTTCATTTGCTTCAAGCAATAGATTTGTCCTTAAAGCCACCTGGCTCTCAAGCTCCCTAGTAAAACCTTCCAAACGCTTGCTGTATAATACCTGGTCAGTAACATCCGTGGCAGTTACAATTACTCCTGAAATCGTGGTATCTAAATCAGACAATGGTATATAATGATAATCCAAATAAAACTCTTTATTTACACCGTTGACAACAATATCAACTTTTGAAGCCTTATCCTTTATGGCTACTCCTGTATCCAATACTTCCATGAGTTCCTCTGGGTATTTCTGATTCATTAGTTCTGGAAAAACAGCCAATAGCGGTTTACCAATAACCTCTTCTCTGGTTTTTCCCCATAGATGGGTCAACATTCTATTATTTGCCAATTCAATTTTAAAATCTTTACCTCTTAAAATGGCCATGGCAACAGGTGAATGCTGCATATGATGTCGAAATTGGCTTTCATTTTTAACCAATTCATTTTTTGAATCCACGATATCTGTAACTTCGTTGACAACCATCATGACCTCCTTCACCTCACCTTCTACTATTAGAATTGGGTGAATAATAAAATTAAAATAGAAGCTTCTCAATTTCCCATTCAAGGGTAAACTTATTTG
>NZ_CAXBOC010000706.1:0-1797 GCF_963976465.1 uncultured Cyclobacterium sp.
GTTTAACATGGCCAAGGCTTGAAGAGGGGTATTTGTCCTGTTTCTGGTTACCTCACATACATCCCTATTGCTGCCATCAAAAATGATAGGTTTCGGTGGTGGAGAGGTTAGTTTGATAAAGGTATATAAGCCCCTTCTGTACAATTTATCGCCATTGTCTTGCCGGTACTCAGCCAATTCTCCTCTGCCGGAAGTGGCTGCTTCCCATAAGCCTTCAGGTTGATATGGCTTGACACTTGGCCCACCGATTTCTTTAGACAATAGACCGCTACTCGCTAAGATCATGTCCCGAATATGTTCGGCATTTAACCTAATCCTGGGATAACTTGCCAAATAAAAATTATCAGGGTCGGACTCCATTTTCTTATTATCGCTGGTAGCGGATTGCTGATAAGTGGCAGCGCTTACTATTTTTTTAATCAAATGTTTTACATCCCAACCACTATCTTGAAAATCAACCGCGAGCCAATCTAAAAGTTCAGGGTGCGTGGGTAGTTTACCTTGCATGCCAAAGTCACCCGCAGATCTTACAATTCCTGCTCCAAAAAACTCCTGCCACATCAAGTTCACAAAAACCCGGGCTGTCAATGGGTTTTCTTTAGAAAAAGTCCACTTGGCCAATCCCAGGCGGTTTTTAGGATATTTGCTCTCGTCAAATTGAAGTATGGATTTGGGTGTGGAAGGGAATACCTCCGTTGTAGGCTGATCATAAACGCCACGGTCCAATACGAATGTTCTCCTTAAGGAGTCTTTATAATCTTCCATTACGGACACCATAATTTTGCTGGTATCTTGGTGATTCACGAAATCCAATACACTTTCCAAGTCTTCCTTTTCTACCCACATAATAGGGTGCTTGGCAGGTTTTGAAACACTCACATCTCCTTCGTAGCCTTGCTCGGGCGTGTTGTTGAAAAAAGCATACATCTCAAAGTAATTTTCTTGAGAAATAGGGTCGTACTTATGGTCATGGCATTGTGCACATTCCACTGTCATACCAATGATTGCCTTACTGTAAGTGTTTGTCTTGTCCAATATATATTCAACTCGGTATTCTTCCGGGATTACTCCACCTTCCTCGGTATATTTGTGGTTTCTATTGAATGCGGTAGCCAGGATTTGCTCTTTCGTTGGGTTAGGAAGTAAGTCTCCTGCCATCTGCCAGGTAATGAACTTATCGTAAGGGAGATTTTTATTAAAAGCGTGAATTACCCAATCTCTATAAGGCCATTGTGTACGAATATTATCGTCCTGATAACCGTAAGAATCTGAATAGCGGGAAATATCCATCCATAATACGGCCATTCTTTCACCAAATGAAGGACTATCCAATAATTTGTCGATAATTTTCTCTGTAGCCTCTTCAGATGCATCGGATTCAAAGGATTTTATTAGGTCTTCTGAAGGAGGAAGTCCTGTAAGGTCTAGGCTTAGCCTTTTGAGCAAAAGCATTTTGTCCGCTTTTTCATTGGGCTTTAAACCTATACGGTCTAGTTTTGACAATACAAAATGATCGATCTCATTGTTTACCCAATCGGGGTTAGAAACTTCAGGCAAACTGGCTTTAACCGGAGGTAGGAAGGCCCAATGAGGTTCATATTTAGCACCTTGCTTGACCCAGCTTTTGATCAGATCAATTTCTTCAGGGGATAATTTGAGGTTAGATTCAGCCGGAGGCATTTTTTCCGTTTCATCTGTAGTTTCTATCCTGCTAATGATTTCTGACTGTGCAGGTTTCCCGGGGACGATAGCATGGGCTCCCGGGTTTTCCTTTAAGGCGGCATAGGCACCTTCTGC
>NZ_CAXBOC010000707.1:0-1794 GCF_963976465.1 uncultured Cyclobacterium sp.
TTGTCACAGGTATGGGAAACATTCGTGACGTAATACCATTTCCAAGAACTCCGGGAAATGCGGAGTTTTAATTTGATTTGTATGTATAACTAAGGTTAAAGAGGCTCAAAAATCAAATTTTGAGCCTCTTTTGTTTAACAAATAATATATCGCATCATCGCTATACCTAAACAATTATACGATTGAGAATAGCTATTTGATTAATATAATACCTAAACTTCTTTTAAAATTTCGATAGGAATAATTCTTCTTGTGGAATAAATAGCTGATATTAGAAGGGTATTGCCTATTTAGATTAAGGTGGAAGCCAGTAAGTAATCCCATTAAGGATGTAAAATTCACCTAATCATTTATCTCCCTTGCAAACAATATTCCCATGAACCCTATGAAAAAGCAATTTTCAGGAGTCAATTCTCTAGTAAAATACTTAACTTTTTTACTACTATTATTTCAGCCGACAATTCAAAGGGTCGCCATTCTAAAAAAAACACAGGCATTAGCTATTTGTACCCCTTATCTATTTTCTTCTTAATCAGCGCATGCGATAATAAAATAGAAAACAGTGAAGAAAATTCAGCCTCAGGCATCCAACCTTGGTCAGAAAACCCCAGCTACTGGGAATACAATGGAAAACCTGTACTCTTACTAGGTGCTTCAGACAATGACAACTTATTTCAGTTGCCAAATTTAAAATCTCACCTGGATAGCATTTCTATGATTGGTGGCAATTATGTCAGAAATACCATGAGTGATAGGGATGAAACCGATGAAAAAGCCTTCTCCAAAAATGAGGGTGGAAAGTATGACCTTAAAAAATGGAATTCCACTTACTGGCAAAAATTTGAAGACCTGTTAAGTTTGGCGCAGGAAAGAAATATCATCGTACAGATTGAAATCTGGGATCGTTTTGACCATGCTAGGGAACAATGGCTAACGGATCCTTTCAATCCCAAAAACAATGTGAATTACACTTACGAAGAAGCTAAGTTGGATAGCCTCTATCCTGATCATCCGGGCCAAAACAAACAACCCTTCTTCTTCACTCCTCCCAGCCTTCAAAACAATAAGTTGCTTTTAAAATACCAGCAAGCATTTGTTGAAAAATTACTTTCAATTTCTTTGGCCTATAGAAACGTACTTTACTGTTTGGACAATGAAACAAGTGGAAGGAAAGAATGGGCCACCTATTGGGCTTCATTCCTTAGGGAGAAAACAGGTGACAAAGCTATTGTCTTAACAGAAATGTGGGACCATTGGGACCTTAAATCAGCGGAACATAAAAGAACATTAGACAATCCGGAGCGGTATGATTTTATAGATATCTCCCAAAACAGTCACCAAACAGGTGAAACCAACTGGAACAATGCACAATATGTCTTCAATTACATCGAGGGCAAACCCAGGCCGGTTAATTCCGTCAAAATTTATGGTAGTGATGCCCATGGAGCTTGGCTTTCCAGAGGAATTACTACCCAACATGCCGTGCAAACATTCATTAGAAATATTTTAGGTGGCTTTGCTTCCAGCAGATTTCACAGACCCCCTCATGGTTTGGGGTTAAGTCATTGGCCCATACAAAGCATCAAAACGATAAGGAAAATAGAGGAAAAGGTAAAATTTTGGAATTTAAAACCCATGATGGATCGTTTATCTGACAGAGAAGAAAATGAAGCTTACCTTATAGGTAAGACCGGTGAGTCGTACTTGCTATATTTTCCTGCAGAGGGAGAGGTGAAATTAGATTTAAACCCACACACCAAGGAATTTGAATTGTCATGGATAAGCTTAGAAGAA
>NZ_CAXBOC010000708.1:0-1778 GCF_963976465.1 uncultured Cyclobacterium sp.
CTTCTTTCCATGGGTTTATATTACTTTGGTTTGACCTGGGATAGCATGAGGATAAAATCCATCTTCGTTTGGAAGTACTTTAGGCATTGCATCCCAAGCCAGCCTTTCAGGTTTTAGGTTTATGTTAGCGTTGATGCCTTCTTCCCAGGTAACAGGTTTGCCTGAATAAGTGGCGTATCGTCCCAAGATGGAAGTCATTGTACTTTTTGCAGCATTTTCAGCATCAGCAAATTTGTATTCTCCTTTCACTACCGCATCAAACAACTTGTCGTGCTCCACTTGGTATGGGTTGGCATTGCCCGCCCCATCATGGTCATAAAGGCTATTTCCTTTTAAATCCGTTAACTTACCAACATGTCCGGCATTCATATAGGCCTTACCTTTTGTTCCTTGGAAGCTTTCGTCAACTCGGTTATGTGCGCCGGGGAAATGACGACATTCACTGTGGATAACGGTACCATCCTCATAGGTAAAAAGAACCACATGGTGGTCAAATATCTCCCCATTATCCTTGCCTCTTCTTACGGTTCTTCCTCCGGTTCCTTCGGCTTTTATTGGGTAGCTATTTTTCACCCAGTTGGCCACATCCAGGTTGTGTACATGCTGTTCTGTGATGTGATCTCCACATAGCCAGTTGAAATAGTACCAGTTTCTCATTTGGTATTCCATTTCTGTCTGTCCCGGTTGACGTTCTCTTACCCATACGCCACCGTCATTCCAGAATACCTGCCCACCAATGATATCACCGATCTGGCCATTGTGAATTCTGTCAATGGTTTGGATATAATTGTCTTGATAATGTCTTTGAAGGCCAACTACCACATTTAATTTTTTGGCCTTGGCAGTTTTGGCAGCGGCTAAAATTCTGCGGATCCCTACAGCATCTGTAGCCACAGGTTTTTCCATGAAAATTTGTTTTTCAAGACGCACAGCCTCTTCAAAATGATCAGGTCTAAAGCCTGGAGGAGTTGCGATGATTACAACATCCGCATCTTTCATTGCCTCTTTGTAACCATCAAAGCCTACAAATTTCTTCTCTTCAGGAACAACTACTTTATCCTTACCATATTTTTTTAGAATACGCTCGTGACTTTGATCTAAACGATCCCTGAAGGCATCAGCCATGGCCACAAGTTTGATGTTTTGTCCGGTTTCAAATGCCTGAAAAACTGCTCCTGTTCCTCTACCTCCACATCCAATAACTGCGATTTTTATTGCATCGTCTCCGGCAGCATAAGCGCCGGGTAAAGTGAAAGGGCTTAGCAGTGCTCCTCCGGTTATTAAAGCAGAAGTTTTGATAAAACTCCTTCTT
Source organism: uncultured Cyclobacterium sp. (assembly GCF_963976465.1). Taxonomy (NCBI): domain Bacteria; kingdom Pseudomonadati; phylum Bacteroidota; class Cytophagia; order Cytophagales; family Cyclobacteriaceae; genus Cyclobacterium; species uncultured Cyclobacterium sp. The sequence goes on from NZ_CAXBOC010000708.1 coordinate 1,313, forward strand.
TCGTTATTATTTTCTTTCATTATTTATTGAGTTTATTTTAATAATCTTCCATTGGCTCGGTGCCATAGTATTGTTCAATATATTCTTTGCTAGGTGGTGTTAGAGGTCTGATAATCCTCATTCCTAAGAAAGGTGCTTCAGGAAACCACCATTGGCTTTTTGGAATTTGTGGGTCGATCCTTTTCTATTCAGGAGTACTTGAAGCCCGCTTGCTGCTGGTCATTTCCTCAGGCTTGTCATCATAGCTTCCCCCTCTAATTACTTTAGGGTATAGTTCTTCAGACAAATTGATTGGATTGTCTGCTTTAGCGCCTCGCTGGGTGTAGGCATTTGCTTCATAATGGCCCATGGTCCATTCATTGACATTTCCTAAGATGTCATATAAGCCCCAAGGATTCGGCTTTTTCTGTCCAATTTCATGTGTGGTCCCATCGCTGTTGGCTTTATACCAGGCAAATTCTCCCAA
>NZ_CAXBOC010000709.1:0-1762 GCF_963976465.1 uncultured Cyclobacterium sp.
GCATCTTCCTGGTAGATCGGTGCGAAGGGCTCCTGTTTTTGGATCATTGAATCTTGGGTAATTGTCCGGATAGGACTGGTATAGGCAATAGCTGGATTCACAAGGGGAGTTAGAAAAAGTGGTACGAACGATGGATTGATCATCCAGTTTTAAATACCAAAAATCCGGGCCTCCGACATTGTCCGGATTGCCATCCCAACTGTCGTGAAGGAGAATCTCTAAAGTTATTTTAATGGTATTGTGAGCCGGTAAATTATCCAAGCTTAAGCGAACCTCTTCATCATGATAATATCCTAGGACAGTGTCTTCTTCATAGATGAATAATTTTCCATTTTCAAAATTCGCAAGGTCAGCTTTTGAGAAATCGTTGTTGTATACCATCATCTCTTCCCGGAGGATGTCTTCACAAGAAAAACAGCATGCCGCAAAAAAAACAATGAATCCTAAGCCTTGTTTTCGAAAAAACGAAAAGTTAAATGTCAATGAGTTATCCTTCATTAAGTAATGGGTACAAAAAGCTCCAAAATAAGAGACAAAGAAACAAAATATTATCCAATTTCAGGCCAAATTATGCTGAATTTGGATAAGGTCTTAGTCGAGTACATACTGTCGCTTTACTCTGGGGCCAATCCCTGTGAGCAATTCATAGGGTATGGTCCCAATTTTATCAGCAAGGTCAATGATAGAAGGTTGTTTACCAAAGAGTATGGCTTCATCTCCCACACAAACATTTAAACCAGTAACATCTGCCATACACATGTCCATGCAAACATTGCCAATGATAGGCACCAATTTACCTTTAATTAAAACCTTGGCATTTCCATTGCTAAATCTTCTATCATAGCCATCTGCATAACCGATAGCCAATGTTGCCACTTCGCCTTCTGTTTTCATTTGCCCGACTCTTCCGTAGCCAATCGTTGCACCTTTGGCAAGTGTTTTTACCTGGGAAACCACTGTTTTCAGGACCATGGCCGGTTCTAATTTATTTTGTTCCATTTGATTGACTTCTATGCCATATAAGCCAATGCCTAATCTTACCATATCATGGGCATATTCCGGATAACGAATGATACCTGCTGAATTGAGGCAATGTCTCAAAGGTCGGCAACCGGTACTATCTATTAATTTTTTACTCCATTTTTCAAAAGAAGCAAGCTGCGATAGGGTGTAATCTTTATGGATGGCTTCATCGGCTCCGGCCAAATGGGTGAAAATCCCGGCGACTTTGATGTTTTTAGCTTGTTGAAGAATAGCAATGGCTTCACCAAGGTCTTCATCTGTCATTCCCAGTCTTCGCATACCGGTATCAAATTCCAAATGAACAGGTATTTCTCCGGAATAATTATCAATGCTGGTAGACAAGGACCGAAGTTGCTGTAGGTTATATACAACAGGCTCCAAAGCATGCGTCTGAAGCAAATCCAAATGAAAACTTCCAGGGTTCATTACCATTATTGGCAGGCTGATGCCATTGTTTCTAAGGAAAATTCCTTCATCAGTATAGGCTACAGACAGGTAATCAGCCCCAATTTCTTGTAAAAAGTTGGCGATTTCAGCAGCTCCACCTCCATAAGCAAAAGCCTTTACCATCACCATGATCTTGGTTCCGGCTTTAATTTTTTTGCGGTAATGCATAAAATTGTGGCGGAGGGCATTCAAGTTGATTTCTAAAATGGTTTCATGGGCGAGGGCTTCTAGTTTTTGGACGATGCGCTCAAATTGATAAACCCTAGCCCCTTTGATGAGGACCATGTCATTG
>NZ_CAXBOC010000710.1:0-1758 GCF_963976465.1 uncultured Cyclobacterium sp.
CAGACTCTTACCTTCAACAATAGCCTCCATACATCCCGGTCTCATAATAGAGATGAGACCAGCAAGCTCCTCAATGTTTCTTGGTTTGGTCTTTTTTGCCAAACTTTGACCAAGCCTACTCTCTAATTGAAAGCATCCCTTTGTATTTCCGCTACTGATTAAATCCCAAGTTCTTGAGCTCAGATTCTCTTTGAGCAATCATTGTCATTTGGTTCAGTGCAGCTTTTGAAGCACTGTACCCGGACCAGCCATCTACGACCTTTGCTGCCGCACCTGAGCTTATATTGACTATTATTTTAGCGCCATTATGATGTTTGTACGTCTTCATAAAGGCATTCATTAGTAAGGCCGGAGCAATTACATTCACAGTATGAATGGACACAATAGCTTCGGAGGATAAATTTCCGTTATAAGCAATCTCTCCTATCCAACCTGCATTGTTAATCAGAACGATTTCTTCATATGTTCCCTCGGGAAAAATTTCGATAATCCTATTTATCAAGTTTTTAGCATCCCCCAGGTCTAATTGTATGGGTGTGAAATTATCTTCCGGTTGCTGGGGACTTCTAGAGATACCTATAACACCGGTATGAGGCAACTTTAATAAGGCCTTTTTAAGGGCCAAGCCCAAACCTTTACTAGCCCCTGTAATGATATAAAGTGATTTTTTCTCCATAAATAAAATGTCTTTAAATTGGGTCACAAATTTTTCAATCCAACTTCAATATCCAAAAGTAATGCGATAATATATCCTATCAATACCTAAAAGAAATTCTTAATCAAAGGAATTAAATCTATTTCCCACCAATGAATCCATTCCTATTTGGCAATACTAATGCAAACTCACTGTTTCAGGTCTAGAAATTTCTTTTTGTAATTTTAAACTCAAAGAATGAAATCTATAGAACAACATGATGGCAGTAAGGGTAAGACCGATCAATAAACCAAACCATATACCCAACTCATTGTAATGAAATTTAAAAGCCAGAAGATAGCCAAGGGGAAGCCCTACCACCCAATAGGCAAGTAGGGTTACTAGTGTAGGCACCTTCACATCAGAAAGCCCCCTTAAGGCTCCCAATGCGACTACCTGAAGTCCATCCGAGAGCTGAAATACAGCAGCAATTACCAACAGATTAGCTGCCATCTCCACAACCTGGGAATCTTCGATGTACAAGAGAGGCAAATAGTTTTTAAATATTAAAAACATTACTGCGAAAAAGGACATGAAAATTAATACGTTTCCAAAGATAGAAAAACCGACTTCTCGTAATTTAGGAATATCCCGCCTTCCCAATTGGTTACCAATCCTCACCATGGCAGCCGCTGATAAGCCTGAGGCCATCATATAGCTTATAGAAGCAAGGTTAATGGCTATTTGATGAGCTGCCAAAGCATTGACCCCTATCCATCCCATCATGATGGCTGCTGAGCTGAATGCCCCAACTTCAAATACAAACTGCAAACCGGTTGGAATGCCTATGCCAAGCATTTTTTTAATGATGGAAAATCTGATCTGCTTTAATTTTATACTGCGAATGTATTTTTCATAGCGCTTAGATCTGGTCACGTAGAGATACAAAACCCAAGCCATAAGTACCCTGGAAATCAATGTGGCCCATCCTGCTCCATTTAATCCCAATTCAGGAAATCCCCAATTTCCATAAATCAATAAATAATTCAGTCCAATATTTAATAGGTTAAACAAAACCGTTATAAACATGGCTTGCTTGGTCTGAGACAAACCTTCAATAAACT
>NZ_CAXBOC010000711.1:0-1755 GCF_963976465.1 uncultured Cyclobacterium sp.
CCCCCGAAAGCGATTTGAGAGACTTCTATTCCGGTATTTCCTAATAGACTACGCTTCATTTTTTGGCGCCGTAATACCCCTTTTCATTGTCCACCTTCTCAGCTGTATTTCCAAAACCAGCCACCAGGTCAGCACAATACTTCGTGAGCGTCAAAACATCTGCACCTATGCTTATAAACTGATATCCCATGTCCTGGTATTCAGCTACCTTGGTTATAGGGCCTGTGGTACCGGCAAACTTGCCATATTTCCTTGCCACTTCTACCACCTTTTGTCTGGCTTCTTGAATTTTTGGGTGATCCATATCGCCGGGAGCTCCAATGGCCTGGCTAAAATCTCCGGGACCAAAAAACAACATGTCAAAACCATCTAATTTGGCGATTTCCTCCAAATTTTCTAATGGTTCAGGATCTTCTATTTGAAAAATTACGAAACGCTGTTGGTTAGCATCTCTTAGGTAGGCTTTAAAATCTCCGGCGGCGTAGGCCCCATCCGCATTTCCTCCATCAATGGCTCGCTTTCCTATGGGATGAAAACGCGTCATCTCTATTACCTTCTTGGCATCTGCCAAACTCATGATATGAGGTACCATGATTCCACTGGCATCGAGTTCCAAGGGTTTTACATAATCGCTGTAACTTCCCCTAGGCACCCTTACTAAAGTATCTTTTCCCTGAGATTTGGCTGCCCAAATTTGGGCAGCCAAAATGGACCAATCCTGCCCAATGTGCTCCTGATCCAGCCACAAACAATCAAACCCTGCCTGTGCGGCAATTTCAACAACGCGGGCATCTGCCAAGTTTACTTTAAAAGAACAGACATTTTCTCCGTCCCTTAATTTCTTAAGCACTAGGCTTTCTCTCATTTTTATAGTCATATCGGTATTTGCTTGATCAAATATACCAAAGGACTATTAGAGACACTATTACTTTTATTTTAAATAATGATACTATTTTTCGAAATCGTCGATGATACTATTGAAAGGAAATTTTGAAGAAAAGGGTGTAGCGAAAATCGGCTCATAAAACATCAAGACAAAGGCAGAACCTACAGATTTTCCCAACCTTTCCTTTTAAATATAAATAAAAGCCTCAAAGAATTCTATGATGTAACTATTATTCAAGACCTTTTTTCTCCGGATTCCAAAATGGCTTGGTCTTTACTTGATTGCTGTCCCAACCTAACTCTTTTCTAAAATATTTATTTAACTGAATACAAATCCTACTGTCTCCGGCGATATAAACCATCTGCTTCCCTTGCATCTTTCCCACCTTTTCTTTTACCAGTTTCAAAACTTCTTCTTGAGGGTTTAAAGGCATTTCATAGAAACCAAATGGATTGGTGTGGTCTGTATCAGCAAACATTTCCTTTTCGTTAGAATTATAAATAATACCATCGACTTGCTTCCCCTTCTCAAGGTTTCTCTGAATGACGTACAAATGTGACAAGGCAGATAAATCTCCTATCATAAGGTAACTATCCGCGGAATGGTCAACTAGAAATTTTCCCTTTTTCCATTTAAAATAGACTTGATCACCCGGTTGGCTTTTTTCTACCCACTGAGCTCCTATACCCTTGCTGTGGGTAGCGATGGCCAAATCCAAAAAACCTTGCTGTTTGTTAAGATCCCAAACACTATAGCTTCTTATTTTGTCTTTCATGGAAAGGCCTTCTTTGCCAATTCCAATCCCTACACGTAAAAAATACCCCGGAACAAAATCTACCTTAGTGAAGGTATCTGATTTTAAGCGAATC
>NZ_CAXBOC010000712.1:0-1740 GCF_963976465.1 uncultured Cyclobacterium sp.
GCTTCAGATTGAACAATACACCCAAGGTATGGAGCTAGTGGCCATTGCCAATAGAACCCTGTCAAAAGCAAAGGATGTTTTTCAAAAAGCAGGGCAGGAAAATGCCCAAGAGGTGGAAAACCTGGAAGCTTTGAATCAGGTGATAAAAGATGGAGGGAAAGCTGTCACAACCGACCCTTTTCTGATTTGTAAAGCAGAGGGGATCGATGCAGTCATAGAAGTAACCGGCGCCGTGGATTTAGGGGCAAGGATTGCACAAGAATGCATAGAAAATGGTAAGCATATCATCATGATGAATGCAGAAACTGACGGTACAATAGGCCCGATTTTAAAAGTACACGCAGACAAAAAGGGAGTGGTCTTTACCAATGCTGATGGAGATCAGCCGGGAGTGACCCTTAATTTATTTCGTTTTGTCAAGCAATTGGGATTAAAGCCGGTGCTTTGTGGAAATATCAAGGGGCTTCATGATCCTTACAGAAATCCCACCACCCAGGAAGGTTTTGCCAAGAAATGGAAGCAAAAGCCTGCCATGGTTACTTCCTTTGCTGATGGGAGTAAAATTTCCTTCGAACAAGCGATTATTGCCAATGCTACGGGAATGGGTGTGGCCAAAAGAGGTATGCACGGCCCTACGGTAGCATCCGGAAAGCCCATAACTGAATGTATGGATGAATATCCCTTGGAGGATATCTTGGCAGGCAATGGAATTGTAGACTATATTGTGGGGGCTAGCCCGGGGCCGGGTGTTTTCGTTTTAGGGACCATAGATGACCCAATCCAAAAACACTATTTGAACCTATATAAGGTCGGCGAAGGCCCTTTATATTGTTTTTATAACCCCTATCATTTGTGTCATTTTGAAGTGCCCATTACGGTGGCAAGGGCAGTGTTGTTTCATGATGCTACGATTGCTCCTGAGAAGCCAATGGTGGATGTGGTGACTACCGCAAAAAGAGACCTAAAAAAAGGAGAGAAAATTGATGGGATAGGGCATTATATGACCTACGGGCTGTGTGAAAATATGACAACTTCTCTTGAGGAGGGTTTGCTGCCATTGGGTTTGGCTGTTGACTGTGTACTTCGTCGAGATGTGCCAAAGGATCAGGTTTTAACTTATGATGACGTGATATTGCCTGAAACCAGGTTAAGTGACCAGTTGAGAGCAGAACAAAACAAGTATTTCTTCAACCTTTAGTGAAAGAATCCTAAAGAAATTCAAAGGCTAAGTGTTTCCCTTCACTTAGCCTTTGCTTATAATAGCGAATTATTCGTCCAATTTAGTCTGTCATTCAACAAGCCTTGGTCTTGGAAACTGTTAAGTACTTTTAAGCGGATCAGGTTTGAACTCCTAAAATCAGCATCATTAAAACCAATACTTTTCATTCCCGATTCCAAATCCATTATTGCTTTTTCCAAATCAAATTGGGGTTGAAAGTCCGGGGCCAACTCTTCAAATTTGTCAAAGTTTACTTTATAGGAACGTTTGTCAGCAGGGGCATCCTGATTGATGGTCACATTGATGTCCGGGAGCAATTCCTGAACAGCCAATGCCATGGTTTTAACTTGATGGTTCCATTTATTGGTGCCGATATTAACAGCCAAGAAAGACCCGCCATTTGTCGCTTTTCGGATAGAAGCCCATTCAATGGCTCTGGACATGTCTTTTACATGTACCATGGCTCGCCAAGGTGTACCATCACTCAAAATTGAAATCTCCCCGGAAGCTATTGCGCCTGC
>NZ_CAXBOC010000713.1:0-1739 GCF_963976465.1 uncultured Cyclobacterium sp.
TATTCCAAAACCTTTGGAACAATTCTTACGACATAACCTTTATTTTCATTTCCCGAATATCCGGCTCCATCCCAAGCAGCCATAAACATTCTTCCGGAACCATCTATGTCTAAATCAGTGACCTGAGGGAGTTTAAAAAACGGCGTTTCTTCTTGAACATAAGATGGACCATCTTCTGTCACTTTGTGTATAAACACTTGACTTCTGCCCCAATCCGCCATCAATGGATTGTTGTCATATTGGGCGGGCCATCGGTCGTCTTGTAAGTACAAAGAACCGGTTCCTGAGCCACCTCCTACATCAATTAATGCGGGAATAATTTCTTCTGTGAAGTTTTTAAACAATACCGGGTAACCATATTCACCGGACTGGATCTGATGGATAAAACGTATGTTCCAGCCTCCACCATCATTGGTATTACCACGTGTAAACATATTCATGTAAGGATCGATGGCAACATCATAAATATTTCTAAGTCCATGTGTATATATTTCCATTTCAGTACCATCCGGACGTACCCTGAGGATCCCTCCTCCGAGCATGGTCAATTCAGTGCCTTCTCTATCTACTGCACCGTGAAATCCAAAATCCCCAACTGCTATATATATCCAGCCATCTATCCCTAAACGAATCCCATTCGTGGCATGATCCGTTCCTCTACTCTGAAGGAATTTAGGTGAGCTGATATGCTGGATTAAAGGCTGAGAAGGGCCATCTGCGACACCATTTCCATCCTTATCCTCAAAAACAACAAGATCCATACCGGTGGCCAAACTGTCGGCCTCAGAAAACACAGTATGCAAAACATACAATTTATCTCCTAAAGAGATTATTCCTCTGGGATTATCCACCTCAGCAAAAACGGTATGGGAATCTGCTTGTCCATCATTGTCATGGTCTATTAATTTGACTATCCTTCCTTTACCTGGCGTTTTCCCTAGGGAACCTATGGCATCTACACCTACATAAACCTCTCCGTAAGGCGAAACTGCAAGACATGCAGGGCTTGGTGTTATGTCCGGCCCTGAAAAAGCCTGAACTGCTAAGTCCTCAGGCCATTCCAAGGATTGGCTCAGTGAGTCTAGCGAGGGTGAAGTTTGAGACTCAATAATTTCAACCTTTTTTTCAGGCTTACAGGCTAAAAAAGCAAGGATTAATGGTATTAATAACAGGTTTTTTTTCATTGGGTTAGATTTAGTAGAAAAAGTAAAATTATATAAAAAGCAAAACCCATCCAATAGAATGGATGGGCTTTGTGTTAAAAACACATTTAAATTTATCGATCAGCTAGGTTGGATGGATTGATTAAAGGTGCAAACCGCACTCAGTCTTCGGGCTATTGTTCCACCTTCCACTTCTATCTTCTCCGGGAACTGTGCAATGTTTACACCCAATGGAGTGGTAGCCAAATGCGATTAGGGGATGAAAAGGTAATTTATGTTTATTGATATAATCATCTCTTTCTTCCTCGGTCACATCCAGTAAAGGGTAAAACTTTAGAATCCCTCCACGATCTTCAAAGATATCCAAAGTAGCCCTGTGATCACTTTGCCAACTCATTAGACCTGAAACCCAAACAGAAAACCGTTGCTTGATTAACTCAAGGGGCTTTACTTTATTAATAGAACAACATAATTCAGGGTCAGTTTTCCACGTCTGATTTTTACTGGTAAATGCATGGTCTTCTTTTCCTGCACTGACAGATTCTACATTCAATCCATATAATTCTGTCAACTTTT
>NZ_CAXBOC010000714.1:0-1738 GCF_963976465.1 uncultured Cyclobacterium sp.
GATCTATCCGAGGATTTGTTTTCATCGGATTTGGCTATTGAATCCCTCATACTGGTATCCGACTTCACATTTTCCATTTTATAATAATCCATTACACCTAGATTACCTGTTCTGAAGGCATCGGCAATCGCTTTTGGAACTTCAGATTCAGCTTCAGTAACTTTGGCTCTCATTTCCACATTTTTGGCTTTCATCTCCTGCTCCAAAGCCACGGCCATTGCTCTTCTTTCTTCGGCCCGTGCTTCGGCAACTTTAAGATCTGCAGTGGCCTGGTCAATTTGAAGTTTCGCTCCAATATTTGAACCCACATCTATATCAGCAATATCGATCGATAAAATTTCAAAAGCCGTCCCTGCATCCAGACCTCTCTCCAATACAAGTTTTGAGATCTTATCAGGATTTTCCAATACACTTTTATGGTTCTGAGCAGAACCGATAGAGGTAACTATTCCCTCACCTACCCTTGCCAAGATGGTTTCCTCTCCTGCTCCACCTACAAGCTGTGCGATATTTGCCCGCACCGTAACTCGTGCTTTGGCGATAAGCTGGATTCCATCAGCAGCAACAGCCGCTACATTGGGGGTATTAATCACTTTCGGGTTAACAGAAATTTGTACCGCCTCAAAAACATCTCTACCTGCCAGGTCTATGGCCGTAGCTTGTTTAAATGAAAGACTGATATTGGCTTTGTCTGCAGAGATCAAAGCCCTTATCACATTGGGTACATTACCTCCGGCAAGAAAGTGTGTTTCCAGATCATTGGTGGTAAGGTTTAAGCCAGCTTTGGTAGCTGTAATCAAAGAATTGACAATCACACCCGGTGGCACTTTCCTAATGCGCATGCCTACTAATTCCAAAAGGCCAACCTTCACATTTGAAAAGATGGCTGTAATCCAAAGATTTACAGGAACAAAATAGAGGAAAATAAAGAATATTATTAGCCCGCCAAAAGCTGCAACCAATATTAATACTGAATTTGAAATATCCATGATTTAAGGTTTTATGATGATTTTATTGTTTTCAATTTTAGTAATGGTAATGTTTGTCTTAGAGGAAATAAAGCCTCCTTGAGATTTGGCCTCATATATTTTATCCCCTATCATTATTTTTCCATAAGGTTTACAGTCTGAAATCGTTTCTCCTTGTTGACCAACTTCAAGACCAAGTAAACGGTCATCATAAGTCCTTCCTTCAACCGTATTCTTCAAGGCAAACCGATCCCAAACACCGGATTTAAACCCGTATATAATGAAACCGGTATTTATGATCCCTGAGGCAAAAAGTACGCCGTAAGCAATGGTGACCGAAAAATTACTGAATGCGTGATAAATGCCAAGTGCAGTAAAGACCAAGCCTAATATGCCAACGATTGTTGTTCCGGGAACAAAAATAACTTCCAGCATTATCAAAAGTGCGCCGAAAACAATTAAACTTATTAGTATCAACCAATCCATGAATTACATTTTAACAAGCCAAACCCTACTTGTTTCGGTAAGCTTTCTGTAAAATTACAAGATTTCACAACAATAGAAAGCCTTATGAAATGAATCATTTGCCTTTCCGTAGTTTTAACCAAAAAAGTTCATGGTTAATTGTAGATGAGTAATTATTAATGGTTAATGGTTAATGGTTAATTATTAATGGTTAATTGTTAATTTCGAATTGTTAATTAATAATTGTTAATTCAATAGCGTCCTAAATAAAAAATGAGAGGTTCAATTTTTTGCCCAAAATAGTT
>NZ_CAXBOC010000715.1:0-1717 GCF_963976465.1 uncultured Cyclobacterium sp.
TCCAAGGTCCATGACCTATTGGTTCCATTTGAATTGTAAATGTTACGGCCTCTTTGGCATCATGACGCAGCTCTAGTGTACGCTTGTCATAAAATGCAAACAAATAGGGGTCGGATGGTTCGCCGGCTTTGATATCAGAATTTGCCCACGGTCCACCTTTACCTACAGGTTTACCTAACTGCCACAAGTCATCTATTGCTCCTGTCCAAACAGCTACTTCGCCATCGTCAGACACCACTATATGTTCATTAGAACTAGCAGCTTCCGGATCAACACCTGTTAGCAGCAACATCCCTCTATAGGAAGCATAATCATTAATTTTCAATTGATGGGAAGCCACAGGTCTGATTTTAGCGTATCCATCTGCATTTTCAGCAGGCAATTCATAAAAAGTACCATGGCAATTGAACAAATCTCTCTCGGTAGCCACTTCCCTGTCAATTCTAAGGTTACCGGCTAAGGAAGGTTCTGTGTACCTGTCATCCCCCTTAGGTAAACGCCACCTTCTCCCTTTGTCATCAATGATCAAAACTGAAGCTTCGTCCACTTCAAATACATTTTTAGGAATCTGAAAATTTTCATTGATAAACTGCTGGGTAGTGGGATCATCCACTTTTACCAATTGGAATTTATCGTCCATTTCATAATAGCCAATATCGGTGGGCTGACCATCTTGGTAGGATTTGGCAACCAACCCTAACTTTCTGCGGTCATCTCCTAGCCCATACAAAAATCCTCCGGTAAAATCATTCTTTTCTATCGTATTGACCCCTTCGAAAATCCCTGTTTGCATTACTTTCCTATCATCAGGGTTGGAAAAGGCCAAATGGGCAGTAACTGTGGTATTTTGCTTGGCTGTCAAACGTATCCATTCTCCTTTGGTGGTCTCGTCAAAATAAAGCCTGGCACTTTCTCCGGCTTCAATTTCTTGCTCCTTAAGCATTTCCCAGTTGCCATCTCCTTTAGCATCCACTTCAATGACAAAACTCACTCTGGTTTTTCCCTCATTGTTAATCCAAAGATTTCTGTTTTCCCAACCGGCAAATAACATGGGATCAGAGGGAGTATTTGCCTTCACCTCTTCATTCAGCCACAGGGCACCATTGGCTGTATTTGGACCTAGTGCATCAGGCAAATCCATGTCACCAAACCAAAGGTTAGAATTGGATTGTCCGGGGCCCTGTATATTCCCTTTGGCGCTTCTTTTATTTAAAAACTCCTTATTGGCAGAATCATCGGTTCCGAATACCAACCCATCTTTCCAACGGGTAAAATCCCCAATCACTTTCAGGTAAGCCGATCTCGGCCTAATTCCCGCAGTATTACCCTCTTGAAAATTTTCGGGAAATCTCCAAAACATACCATGCATGGTCATAAGGTAATCCGGTTCACCTTCTTTTCCAACATTTCGAATTCTTGGCCACTCGGTATTCCATCCATGGGCTCCATCATAACTGTGACTGGCTTTTGGCAAGCGATAAAAAGACCAACCTTTTTCAGCATCCCTAGCAGCAAGAATTACTGACTTGTGATCCCAACCTGTAGCCCAAATTGGATCTGTGGCCGGGTTTTCATTGCCATAAATGCCTCCGGGACCGGTAACTTCTACAAATTGATTCCTTCTAACAAGTTTCCAATCCTCTCCATCCCATTCAGAAAGCGAACCTGCTTCTATGTCAAATTGCTTTTGAGCCAAACCTCCGGACTCTCCATTGTT
>NZ_CAXBOC010000716.1:0-1669 GCF_963976465.1 uncultured Cyclobacterium sp.
AATGTAGCTTTCTGGAACACTGAGGCATGGGGTGATATTGAAGTAATGCGTGAGTCTCATGTTCCCAGCACCATACGGCCTGATTTTTCAACCCATAACATGGTAGCAATAAGTCCCGGTAAAAAGATATGGCAATTTTTTACACTTCCCGAAGCGGGGCTGGCTTTTGGTGACGAGTTGAGTTTATCCGTACATGGATACCAGGAAGGGGCCAATCAGCTTAAGTCTGCGATTAAAGTGATGAAGGCAGATAGTGAAGATGGTGAATGGAGTCCTAAGGACTTTGGCATGAGAGACAGTCGTAGTTTTCCCAAACATGCAAGGGGTGAGCTGAATGTGGCTAAAGAATATAGCGCTTCGATGGAGGATACCGGCACCATTAACATCTTGGTAGAGCATGCCTCCATCGTTGGGAAAGCAAGCGTTGGAAACAAGTCAAGTTCAAAAGACATCAATACATTTGGGATTCAGGTTGAATTTGAGAATTTAAGCTCATCCGATACAGTTTGGGTTTATGCTCCAAAGCTCACCGTCAATGGTGCTTCCCAAAACAAAACCCTTACCTCAAGGAAAATGACACCAAACTACAGGTACCTTCCAAGAACAATTCAAAAACTATGGAAAGGAGAGCCTATTCATATCATCGTAATGGGATCAAGTATTGACAGAGGAAGCGCCAATCCCCCCATGTATCTATATGACGAGGACCCTGATTCTGAGACTTTCAAACAACCTCTTTCAGAAGACCTCTTTGATGCAGAAAAAGTAGGGAGACCTGATCTAGATGGGTATTTTGGACAGTGGAGGCATTATTACAGTTATGCGGGGAGGTTAAAGCTTGAGCTTATGAAGAAATTTAATCTTCCTGCTGACAAAATTTGCCTAAATTTTATGGCCGCTGATGGATCTAGTATCGGAGAATCACACTCCGGGCTTCAACAGTATTTTTCCTTATCAATTCCACCCAATCCCGGATTAAATGGTCATAAGGAAGGGGAAACCTGGGAAGCATTGTATCCGGATCTTTTTAAGCGCCAAGAAGGAGCAAGACCAGACCTTGTGATTTTTGGAAGTGGAGCCAATGAGAAAACGGACACACCGGATGAAATAGCTGTTTTTGAGGGGGCCATACGGTGGATTCAACAAAATTATCCCAATACGGAATTTTTGTTTAGCCCTTTTCAGAATCAGGGTAAATATACGCCCAATACAGTAGACCTTCAGGCGCTATCTTTAAGATACCAAATTCCCTATATGGATTATCCAAAAATAGCTGATGATCTCACCCGTTGGGGAAACAAGTATTCCTTGGTACCTTCTGACGGTCATCCTCAAGCAGCAAGCCATTATTTATGGTTCAAACAGCTGGAGAAGGCTTTTGAGTGCTGGAATCCGATTTTTACCGGGCAAGCTCAGCTTCAATTGCCTGAACGGCTTCACCAGAATTCCTATGGTTGGGAAGGGGATATGATTACTTTTGATTCCACCAGCTCAAGAATAAAGAACAATAGGTTTATATTTGAAGACAATGCCATAAACAGTTGGGGCAAAACAGACAGTGAGCCTCCTATTCCCTATGTTGATGGTGTAAAATTTTCATCTAGAAGATCAAGCCCGTCCTACAACTTACGCAATTCAATGTTTCGACATGGGCGAACCAGTTTAGGGG
>NZ_CAXBOC010000717.1:0-1668 GCF_963976465.1 uncultured Cyclobacterium sp.
TGGGCCATTTGATTGCCTTTCACGGGCTCTGTAGTGAATGCATCTTCTTCCACCAGTCTTTTAGATTCTCCAAGATCTGCCAAAACATCTCTATACAACGCTTGCCATACATTTTGTGGGATGAGCCGGGTGGTCATATTATACCTAGGCTCATCCAAATATTGGGTTGTTGTCCAGTGCTGAACATAAAACCTATAGTTATTGACGTTCACATCAGGTGTAGTAATCACATCCGAAAGCTCTTTTACTGCTCCGGTATATAAGGTGGCAGGCGGTACGTTTGCAGCACTCTTTTGATCCACATTGTAATCTTCTAAATTTTCTACACATGATACCATCAGTATCATGGAGAATATAGTTATAATTATCTTTTTCATCTTTTCAGGTTTAGAAATTTAACCGAACATTAAAACCATAATTCTTTAAAGCAGGATAAGCTCCGCTTTGATAACCTCTACCGGCATTCCCGGAGCTTAATCCTTCCTCCGGATCAGAGAATTCCATGTTCTTATGAATAATCCATAAGTTTCGACCGATAAATTGTAAGTCTACACTTTCGAAAACTCCAATCTTTTGCATCAATGAAGCTGGCAGTGTATAAGTAAGAGCAACTTCTCTTAGTTTTACAAAGCTACCGTCAAAAGTATAAAGTGAGCGGGGGGACTCGCCATAGTTATTTGCAGCATAGCCAAAAGGAGTGATCCCGTCACCATTTAGGTTTTCTGCATAAATATCATTGGGACTGCCATCTTCTTTCACTCCAGGCAGCAAAACTCCTCCACCATCTTCTACAGGTAGACGGGATGGAAACCCTTTTTGATTGATAGCTGCTGTTTTAGGGTATAAACCGGTTCCTTCACCGTAGTATTGATCCAAGGAAAAAACGTCTCCACCACTTCGAATATCAATAAGAAAACCTAAAGAAATGCCTTTGTAAGCAAGGGTGTTGTTGATTCCACCGATCCAGTCAGGATTTGGATCTCCAATGACTTCATCCGAGTTTTCCGAAACCATATAATAGCCGTCTTCATTAACTGTAGGTTGTCCATTGGTATAGATAAAATCCCTACCCTTAATGATTCCATATGGTTCACCGACTGCTGCATTTACCGAAACTCCACCTTGAAAAGAAGCAATTGGTACATTCAATACTTTGTTTTCTCCTTCTCCAAACAAACTTATGACTTCATTTCTATTCCTGGCGTAATTCAGGTTCATGGTCCATGAAAAATCCCTTGTCTGAATAGGAGTCACAAAAGCCGAAACTTCAACTCCTTGATTCTGCACCTCTCCTGCATTGACAAACCTCTTGGTGTATCCACTGGCTGCCGAGGTATTGACAGGTAAAATTTGATTTATGGTATTGGACTTGTAATAGGTGATGTCAAAACCAAATAGACTACTGAAAAAGTCTAACTCCATACCTGCTTCAAAACTTTTTTGTCTTTCAGGTAACAAGGAATTGTTGTTTCTCGTGCTGGGTAATGAAAAAATCGGAATAGAACCGTATCCTGTCTGTGAAGTATATACATTGTATAAACTCAGCGCAGGAGCATCATTACCTACTTCAGCATAGTTTGCCCTGATCTTTCCATGGGTAATCGATGGGACATCAATTAAATTTGAAAACACCAAGTTGGCTGCCGCAGCAGGGTAAAAATAAGTGTT
>NZ_CAXBOC010000718.1:0-1524 GCF_963976465.1 uncultured Cyclobacterium sp.
AACAAGCCCTCGACTATGCCAAAGAAGCTGCCTATGCATTGATAAGAGGACAAAATAAATATGGAGGCTGGAACCATACCATCAATTTTAAAGATTTGGATATGGATAAAGTGAGCTTTGATGATAACCAAACCCAGTCAGCCATTAGCTTTTTAATGGCGCTAGACCAGGAAGTTGAAGATGAACTAATCCACAAAGCCTCTCAAAAGGCATTGAAAATGATGGTTGCCACCCAATTAAGCAACGGTGGATGGCCTCACAAATACCCTGAACAAGGAAACTATCATGATTATGCTACTTTTAATGATTGTATTCGAGTCATGATAGAGGCTTATCAATTCTATCCCAACGATGAAGCAATTGAAAAAAGCTTGAAGAAGGCAGCGAGATTTATGAATATTTCTCAACTCCCTCCTCCCCAACCCGGTTGGGCACAACAGTACAATGAATTTTTACAACCTGCCTGGGCCCGCACTTTTGAACCTCCGGCAGTTTGTCCATTAGTGACCGTTCACAATATCAATACCCTAATTGATTTGTACCTTGCCTTAGGTCATAAAACTCTACTTGAGCCTATTCCTGACGCTTTAAGGTGGCTTAAAGAAATAAGAATGGAAAATGGCATGTGGGCAAGGTTTGTAGAAATCGGAACCGGCAAACCACTTTATTATGACAGACCTAGGATTCGTGTAGATAATTTAGAGGACCTTCACCCTGAACGACGGACAGGCTATGGTTACCAAACTGATTTGCAGGCACGTCTTGAAGCAAGTACTGCGCGCTACGACAAAGCAATGACTTTGGGATACAAAGACTTATTGAAAGGGCAAGAAGGCTTACAAACCAAAGAAGAAGTAGCTAAACGTTTGGAGGAAATAAGTTCAAAAGTAATCCAAATCATTGATGAGCAAGAAAAATCAGGTGCTTGGATTACTAAAAATGACACTTTCAAAAAAAGAATGCCAAGTGGGGTCAGATGGAATGGTCAATACTTAACCATGGATCGGATTAGTAGTGAAGTTTTTAATAATCATATAAGCCTTTTGACCACATATATTGAGCTAAGCAATCAACTGAATAAATTTGAATAGTTTTAAGACTTGTTTTAATTTGAGACGGTGTTAACATAATACCTCTATTTAAAGAAATTAATTACAATGGAAGAAAAAGCTCTTAATAAATGACTAAAAAAACGCTAGGAATAGGAATGGTTGGTGCTCGTTATGGAGCGCGCATGCATCATGCAAATTATATGGGCTTGACCCCTGGGCTGGTTGAAATCAGAGGTATCTGTGCATTAACAGAAGAAAGCGCAAAATCTTTTGCGCAAGACATTGGGGTATCTTTTGTAACAACTGAATTAGATGAATTGCTAGCTCGAGAAGACGTTGATATTATCGATATCTGCACACCTCCTGCCTCCCATCATGAGATTGCCATAAAAGCGGCAAAAGCCGGCAAGCACATTATCATGGAAAAGCCGCTTACCGGATACTTTGGTGAACCGGGAGATACCGAACCTAT
>NZ_CAXBOC010000719.1:0-1524 GCF_963976465.1 uncultured Cyclobacterium sp.
GGATGCTGGAGCAGGTTTGGTGCAGGCACCACAATAAATGACAAAATCATGAAAAAGAATTTTATTGCATCTGTTGAAGACAATGCTACCGGGGATATAGAGCAGATTGCCGGCCAATTGAGGTTGCAGGGCTGTACCATCAAGCAGGTTTTAAAATTTTCAGGAATTATTACCGGCTGTAGTTCTGGAAAAGAAGCACGTCTGGAAGATTTAAAAATCACCGGAATCAAGCATATCGAAGAAGACAGGGAGCTGGGAGCTTTGGGAGATGAGTAATGCGGTAAGCAGTAATTGGTATATAAGCGATTTTCTATTCGAAATATGCAGTAGACCATTTGTTGGTTGTGAAATCAGTTCTAAATCAACCAGTTCGTTGTTGTTTCCAGTTTAATCTAACGATGCTTTGCCGGAATCTCCAAAGGGCATGGTTTTCTTGCGATTAAAAGCCTTATCTCGAAGCAATTTTATATTCTACATCTCAGAAAAACGGTATTGGGATCTTATTAAGGCTTGAATGAGATTGAGGGGTGTTATTGGCGGTTTTTAACTTCTACAATATCTCCCGGCAAGGTAAAGCCTTTCTCTTCCAATCCGGTAAGAACTTTAACAATGGCCAGAGAATGAATTTTTGCATCGATCTGATCGCGGTTGTAGGTATTCACCCAATAGGTTATTTTGACATTTAAGGTAGAGGAAGCCAGCTCCTTGACATATACCGTAGGTTTTTTGTCTCCGTCTAAGACTCCAGGAACGGACTGAATAAGTTCGGAAATGAGCTTTAGCGCAGCTTCATAATCTGATCCATAATCCAAACCGACGATAAAACTATAGCTCAGGTAACCATCAATGGTGAAATTAATCATTGGGTTTTTTATAATGGTGGCATTGGGAATAAAAACATCCTTGCCATCTATGGTCTTGACTTGAGTATCCCGTAGGTTTAAGGCCCTCACTTTACCACTAAGACCGTTGATTTCCACCATGTCACCGATTTTAAAAGGCCGTTTAAAGGCCAAGAGTATACCGGCGAGAAAATTTTCTCCAATATCCTTGAGCGCAAAGCCTATTATAAAAGCCGTAATTCCGGCCCCGGCAAGCAGGCTATTGACCACACCCGTAAGTCCTAGAAAACGAAGCAATAGGGCCAAGCCAAAAACCATTACCAAACTTTTGATGGAAGCACTGATAAAATTGGTAAGCAAGTGATCATCTGTTTTCTTGCTTAGTCGATTACTGACTATCCTTTTTATCCATCGGGACAGGTAGATAAAAAAGATAAGGATTAGGAGGCCAACAAAGAGTGAAACAGCCATTTGTTCCACACTTTCCAGATCACCCATGAGTATTCCTCTTAATTTCTCTAAAGCTTCCTTCAAAATCTAATTATTTTGTTTGAAAGTAAATTACTTAAAAATGATGCCAATTGATAACTCATCAGCTTTTTTAGTGCAAAAATTTATGCAACAGAAAGAAATGCCTCAATCGTGTTGAATTGAGGTATTTATACAGACTTCTATGGGTCTT
>NZ_CAXBOC010000720.1:0-1503 GCF_963976465.1 uncultured Cyclobacterium sp.
CAGCAGTTGGTTGTGCTTTTGCTTTTGCGCTTGAAGGGATTGAAATTGTAAGTTGGTCTTTTCAAGGCTTTCTGTGGCGGCATTCATAGTTTTTGTTAATTCTTGCTGTGCTTTTTCTTTTTCTTTTAAAAGCTCTGCAGAAATTTCGCCTAGTCCTTCCAATTGTGTTTCCAGTCGAATCAATTCTCCCCTGACCGCTTTTAAGAGACTGCCGGTTTTGGCTGACAAATCAAAGCGTCCCAAGCCAAACAGCTCCTTCATCATTTCAGCTCTAGGTCCGGGGGTAAGGTCTATAAATTCCCTGAATTTACCTTGTGGAATGATCACCGTTTGCTTAAAATGCTCCTTTTTCATGCCGATTATGGCTTCAGCATTCTGATTCAGCGGTGTGGTTGCATCTCCTTCCTTAAGATAAAATGTGTGTTCTGCAGGTTTTATCTCATCAAATTTTTTGCTGTTCCGCTTGACTGCATACCTGGCTAAATAAATCTGATGGTTGTTTTTCCCTGCTTTGAATTCGAAATTGATAAGCAACTGTTGGCTTTGCAGGTTGACCATGCTGTTTTTTTCACCCCTGTCCGACAGCCTTTCAGTGCTGCCGTACAGGGCCAAAAGTATGGCCTCCAAAATGGAGGATTTTCCACTGCCTACAGCACCGAAAATGCCAAAAATTCCTGCTGCAGTAAGTTTTTCAAAATCTATGGTTTGTTCTTCCTTGTAGGAATAAAGTCCTTGAACGGAAAGCTTTAAAGGAATCATATTTTATCGTCTTGGCTAAGGATTTCATTGAATACTGACAATAGGGCTTCATTGGGAAGTTGCCCTTTTTCACTTTGGTAGTACATTTTAAATAAACTTGTCATGTCTTTTTCTAAATCTTTTACCTGAAGCTGTTGGTCTTGCTCGTTTCCTAGGTTTTTAATTTGAGGAATAATGTTGATGATCCCGTCATGTGCTTGCAAAAGACTTTTTCTTGTGGCTGCATCTATGGCATCGTCTGTTTCGTAGGTCAATTCCACAAAACAATAAGGGTTTTCTTCCAGCCATTCCAAAGCGGTAGGCAAGTCACTGAATTTTTTTCTTTCCAGTCTCCTGCCTTGTTTTAAGGGAATAGGTTTATAATTAACCGGTTCATTGGGAGTGCCGGTAATGAGGACCACCTGTTTTTCCTGGCCGGCTTCACTGAAAGAATAAGCCAAAGGAGAGCTGGAGTATACGACCGGAAAGGGACTTTTGCTAGCGGCATGGTAGCGGTGCAAGTGTCCCAATGCTGCATACTGGATTTGTGAAGGAATATTTGATGTATACAAGGCCTGCGTTCCTCCCACATGTAGAATGGGGCGTTCACTTTCCGGTTCTTTTTCAGGAGTGGTGCCTTCTTTGACAAAGAAGAAATGCCCGAGGAATACATTCAATCCCGAGCTGTCACAATACTGATCCGCCAAGTTCTTCCATTTTTCTTCCAATACTTTGCGCAACTCACTTTCTCTATCCCCTTCTCCC